>JAGQHR010000577.1 GCA_020431745.1 Candidatus Eiseniibacteriota bacterium | reverse complement strand
CGCAGCCGAGAGACGCACTCGAAAAGCCGTGACCGGAGCGCTCCTGCTCCTCGGTTTTCTGATGCCGTCGCTCGCGTTCGCGCAGGATCCGATCCAGGACGTCCTCGATTGCCTGCGGATCCATGAGGACATGGACCAGGCCCGCGGACGACTTCTGGCCCAAGCCGACAGCGTCGGGTTCCTCGCCGCCGGCGCCGGAGAGCGTCCGAGCGCGTCGCTGCTTCGCCAGGCCGAAGAGCTGCAACGGCAGTATTCGGAGATGGGCGTCGACCTCTTGCTGCAGCGGGAGCAGTGCCGTAGATTGGCGCAAGTCGCTCTGGCGACGTGCGAAAGGCGCATCGAGGAGCTCCAGGAACGGACGCGGCTGGGACACGCGTCCGCCAACGAAGCCGCCGAGCTGGTGCGGCTCCAGGCCCTGAGGCCGGAGCTGCAGGCCAGTCTCGAAGCGCCTCCGGTGTACGAGTATCCCATTCTGGATCTGGGCTCCGACGACACCGCCGAGACCCTGGAGGCCAAGCTCCAGTACTATGGCGAAGTCTCGTCCCTCCTCGCAGCGTTGGAAGGCCGGATCTCGGAGCGGCGGCGTCAGGTGCAAGAGGAAGCGGAGGCGCTTCGCGAGGCGAGGCGGCTCGTGGAAGACCTCTCGTTCACGGATATGGGGGATCGGAGCGCTGGGGACCGGAACGTGCTCACCCGGGACAAGCTCCCGACCGGAACCGACGATGGCGGCGTATTCGGGCGGCAGAACTCTGATTTTCCGCTGGATCACGCCACGAGCGATCTCGACTTCGCGTTGCGGCAGTCGCCCACCAACGCGGGGGATTCCGAGCAGATCCTCGCTCTCCTCGATCGCTATCATGACGAGATCCGCCGCCGTCTGGATCGCGTCGGCGTCGAGGAATCCGCGATCGAGTCCCTGCTGGCCCGACGCCGGCAGCCACCGGCCACTCCCTAGCAGATTGCGCACCGACCCCGCCGCAGGAGCGGTCGTCACGCGCCCCGCGACGTCCCTCGGCTCGGTGCCACTGACTTCGGGGATCGTGTCGATCCTCGGCCTGCTCGTCCTGGCCACCTCGGCGCTGGCCTCCCCACAGGTCGAAGGCCGTCTGCAGACCTCGTTCGGACGCGACTCCAACCCTCTCGAAACCGTGCGCGAGGATCTGCCGAGCACGGAGTCGATCGAGCCCGACTACTTCTACCGCCTGCAGGGCGAGAGCGAGATCACCTTCCGGAACACCCCGGTGGCGCGTCGGGTGGGGCTCTCCGTGCGCGGATTCCTCGAGCGTTACGATCGGCTGCCGTCCGAAGCGCGGGCACAGGCCGAGACTCGCCTGCAGCTCGACATGCGGGCCGGCAGCAAGGGGGGAGTCGTCCGGTTGGAGACCGGTTGGCGCGCGCGCACCTATCCCGATTCGACCCTGCGGGACTTCCAGCGAGCGTGGGGGTCGGCCCGCGCCCGTGTCCGCCTGGGTCCCAAGGGGTCGCTCCAACCCCGATTCGAGATCTGGACCCAGGACTACGATCGGACCAACGTACGCGATCAGATCGGCACGGGTGTCGAGCTCGCCTACGAGGTCACGCTGCGGAAGGACCTGACGGCGACCCTGGGGCTCGAGGTCGGAGGTATCCGCTTCGATCGAAGCTCTCTGCAGGTGGAGCGCCTCGACGACGGGAACCGGATCTATCTCGGACCCGATCAGCGGGACAACCATCGTCTGGTACGGATCGGAGGACGGTATCTGCGACGCGCGCTGATCCAGCTGGAGTATGGATTCCGCTCGCACCGGTCCAACTCGATCGGTTCCTCGTTCCATCGCCACGAGGTGCGTTGGCTCGTGTCGCGCGGACTGCCCGGCGGGTTCTCGGGGCAGTTCTACGGGAATCTCGAGTCGACCCACTACACCGACAAGGATCTCGTCGATGTCATCGTGATCCGGGTGGGGGAAGAGGAGGAGGCGAGTGATGACAACAACGTCTTCGCCCTCCAGCTCGGACGGCCGCTCCTGCGTGGCTGGAGGGTGCAGCTGCGACACACCTGGTTCCGGAACGAGTCGCTCCTGGTGGGGGACTACTACCAGAAGCGGGTTTGGACCCTGGCGCTCAGCTGGGAGTCCGGCGGGTTCGTCGGCTTCTGAAGCTCCGAGCCGTCAGAAAACTGAGGTTCGCCCTCAGGATCTTGACGGGATGCGGGTGGTTCCGGATCACTGTGGAATCGGTGTCAGCGCTGTAAGTTCATACGTAGCAGTATTTTCAGCTGTTTTTGCATCGGTGGCGACAGGTGGCACGATTGTTCCTACCTCACCTTCGGAGTCAAATCATGTCTAGGCCAACCCCTTACATCGCTCTCCTC
The DNA here is from genome assembly GCA_020431745.1 of Candidatus Eiseniibacteriota bacterium. Lineage (GTDB taxonomy): Bacteria > Eisenbacteria > RBG-16-71-46 > CAIMUX01 > CAIMUX01 > JAGQHR01. Next base: position 946 of record JAGQHR010000577.1, on the reverse strand, counting down.
GTCGTCGCCCTCGCTGCGGGCTGCAGCTCGGACCGTGCAACCGGTCCGGAAGCTGCCGGTGACGACTGGAGCCTCGTGCGGTTCCACGAGAGCACGGCCAGCGGATATCGGGATCTCACGGTTCAGCCCGATGGCTCCCTGTGGTTGGAAGACGGGCGAACGGGGGATGAGTCGTCGGCGCGGGGCCTCCTTGCGGGCGAGAGACTGGAGACGCTCGCCCGACTGATCGACGACCTCCCCCGCCGTTCCTACGCACCGCAAGACGAGTGCGGAGAGGACGGATTCTTCGTCAGCCTGACCCGCTCCGGCGAGGTCATGACCTTCGCGTCGAACTCCTGTGACGACCAGATGCCGGCCGCTCTAGGGAGCGTGCAAGAGCTCCTTTCCAGCGTCGTTGCGGAGGTTCGCGAGCCCCGGTTGCAGACCGTCGGGTTCACGGTTCTGGCGGAAGGCGAGTACAGCAACATCCGGGAGCCGCGCCGGGTGGTCGTGGAGAGTCGGAACGGACTCGTTCAGCTCCTCCAGCAGCACGACCCGAGCCACGCGGTTGCCTTGCCGCAAGTCGATTTTCGCAAGCAGATCGTGATCGCCCGCTTCCTCGGACAGAAGCCGAGCGGCGGGAACGACGTGGCGCTCGAGTACGTCGAGCGCACCGATACCGGTTGGCTGAGCCTGCACTACCTGGAAGAGACGCCGGGTCCGTGCACTGTTTCCGCACTCCCGACGCAGCCGTACGTGATCGTTGCGGTCGAGCGTCCGGAGGGCGGGCTCTTGTTCGAGTCCAAGGTCGTGGAGTCACGCTGCGATTGATGCAGCAGCTCCCGGGCACGGGCTCGTCGGGTCGATCTTCGGACCGCCGTCCGGAGGTTGGGTAAGAAGGAGAGATAATACGCTTCTAAAGTGGTTGCTTTGAGTGGGAGCAACCCTCCTCACGTGTGATTCCCCC
>JAGQHR010000057.1 GCA_020431745.1 Candidatus Eiseniibacteriota bacterium | reverse complement strand
TTGCCGCGATCGCGATCCCGAACTACGTGAGCATGCAGGACCGGGCCCGTGAGTCGAGCGTCAAGGGTAACGCCCACGCTGGCCAGCTCTATGCCGAGGACGAGGGTGTGAAGGCGAACGGCGTGTATCCCGCCGGCATCGCCGACCACATGAACGGCCTGTCGAACGTCAGCAACCCGTTCGACTCCGCCGCCGACTCCTTCACCGACGGTGCGGCCGGTGCCGAGGCCGGTATGTGCTACTACGAGGTCGGCAACCCGGCCACGTCGTACACCATCACGGCGAACGGCAAGGACGGTACTTCGATTCTCGAGCTGACGAACAACGCGAACTAAGCGTGTTCCCGCGGGGGCCGGTCCGACCGGCCTTCGCTCGTTTCCACCGATTGGTGGGATGTCCGGGCGGCCCTGAGGCCGCCCGGACGCTTTTTGCACGACGAAACCCGATTCTGCCAGCCCCGGCTAAGGCGCGACGCCCGGGAGGCCGATCCAACAGGGGTATGGAATACCTCGTCGCCCTCGAAGGAATCGAGAAGACGTACCGCCCCGGCCTCTTCCAGAAGCGGGTGCGGGCGCTGGACGGACTCACCCTCCGGGTCGAGCGGGGGGAGTGCTACGGCTTCCTCGGCGTCAATGGAGCCGGGAAGACGACCACGTTCAAAGTCCTGCTCGGCCTCCTGCGCACCGATGCCGGGCGCGGCGAGCTGTTGGGAGCTCCCCTGGGCAATCGGACGGTCCGGCGCAGGCTGGGCTTCCTCCCGGAGCTGCCGGCCTACTACCCGCACCTGACCGGCGCCGAGGTCCTGCGCTTTGCGCGAGACCTCTCGGGCGTCCCGCGGGACGACGCGGCCGACCGCCGGCTCTTCGAAGAACTGGGCATCGGCGTCGCCGCCGACCGACGGGTCCGTCGTCTTTCGAAGGGACAGCTGCAGCGAGTGGGTCTCGCCCAGTGTCTCGTCCACGAGCCGGAGCTCCTGATCCTCGACGAGCCGATGAGCGGGCTCGATCCCATCGCGCGCGGGCTGGTCAAGGATCGTCTACGCCGGGAGCGCGCCGCCGGGCGCACGCTCCTTCTCAGCACCCACGTGCTGGCCGACGTCGAGAATCTCGTCGATCGCGTCGGCCTTCTCGCCAGCGGAAAGCTCGCGCTGGAGGAACGCGCGGACGCGCTGCTCGCCAGCAACACGCGGGAAGTGGTCATCACGGGGGAGGGCGCCGTTTCCGAGGAGGTGGTCGCGGATATCCCGGGAGCTTCCTGGCGCGCCGGCACCGCCGGTTGGACCGTGTCGCTCGAACATCCGGCCCCACTCCAGGTGGACGCCTGCGTGCGCCGGCTCGTGCGTGCCGGTGCGACCATTCACGGGCTGGAGACGCGGCGCGACGACCTCGAGACGATCTTCATCGATCGGATTCGGCGGGAGGAACAGGCGTGAGGATCCTCTGGGCGCTCGCCCGCAACACGTTCGTGGAAGCGCTGCGGGACAAGGTGTTCTATCTGTTGCTGGGATTCGGGGCGTTCCTGTTCAGTGCGTCCCGGCTGCTCGCGCCGCTCGCCCTGGGCGAGGAACGGCGCGTCACCCTCGACGTCGGTTTAGCCGCGATCTCGCTGTTCGGGTGTCTGATCACGATCTTCGTCGGGCATCAGATGATCTTCCGCGAGGTCGAACGCAAGACGCTCTACTTCCTCTTTTCCCGCCCGATCCACCGGGCGCACTTCGTCTGGGGAAAGTTCTGCGGACTCGCCTCCGTGCTCGCGGTCTCGCTGGTCGTGATGGGCGCGCTGCTGGTGCTCGTCCTGAAGATCTCGGGATACCCCGTCGACGCCTCCATCGTGCAAGCTCTCGTGCTCGCCTTCTTCGGCCTCATGATCCTGGCCGCCATCGCGGTGCTCATCGCGGCCTTCACCACACCGGTGCTCGCCGGGCTCCTCACGCTCGCGGCTTATGTCGTGGGCCACGGCAGCGGGGATCTCTTCTGGCTTCTCGAACGGACCGGATCCCCGGGCGCCGCCGCGCTCGTCCGCACGCTCGGCTGGATCCTGCCCCGTCTCGATCTCTACTCCGAGATGCTGCCGGTGTTGGACGGATCGGGCTGGACTCCGATCCAGATGGGGTGGTGCGTGCTGTACGCGTTGCTCTACGGCGGGGCGTGCCTGTGCCTCGCGACGGTCGTCCTGCAGCGACGGGAGTTCACGTTGTGAAGAACCCCGCCGCGCCGCAGACGCCGAAGGTACCGGTGACCTCGCACGCTCCCGGATCGGGCGTGCAACGCCTCTCCCGTGTGCGACGCCTGCCGGGCGTGCTCGCGTTCACGGTCGGGGGGCTGCTCCTGCTGAGTGCGGCGATTCCGGCCGGGGTTCGCTTCGACCGGGCGATGGCGCGGCCCGCCGATCCCACCGAGCTCGCGCTCTTTCCGACCGGCGACTGGGTGCGTCCCGCGGTCTGCGGATTCTCCGCGCTCGCCGCCGACATCGTGTGGCTCCGCGCCCTGCAGTACTACGGCCAGCATCGCGGAACCGACCGTCACTATCCGTACCTTGAGACGCTCTTCCGAACGCTGACCGATCTCGATCCGCACTTCATCAACGCGTACATCTTCGGAGCTCTCACCCTGGCCGAGGATGAGCACCGCGAGGAGGCCGCGCTCGAGCTGCTCCGGCGCGGGATCGCCCGCAACCCGGAGAGCTGGTGGTTGGTCTTCGAGTACGGATTCATGTTCTACGTGCACGGGCACGATCCGGTCCGGGCCAGCTATTGGCTGACGCGGGCGGCGCACATGGAGGGTGCACCGGAATGGACCGCGCGCCTGGCGGCGCATGCTTCGTCGCAGGCCGGTCAGGCGACGACCGCGATCGCGCTTTGGCGCGAGGTCTATCGCAACACCGAGAACGATGAGATCCGCCGCATCGCCGTCGAGAAGCTGGCGGAGTTGGGAGTTTCCGTAGAGCCGAACGAAAGGGTCGTCGGATGACCGCCTGGATGCCGCGCGAACCGATCCTGATCGCCACGGTGGCGTTCCTCGGACTCTGCCTCGGGAGCTTCCTCAACGTGGTGATCTATCGTGTGCCCCGCGGAATGTCGGTGGTGCGCCCACGTTCCCGTTGCGGAAGCTGCGGCCGCCCTGTGCGTCCCTGGGACAACGTGCCGGTTCTGGGTTGGTTCTGGTTGCGCGGACGGTGCCGCGATTGCCGAGCCTCGATCTCGTTCCGCTATCCCGCGATCGAGCTTCTCGGCGGCTGCTTCGCGCTCATCGCGGTTTTCGCGTTCCCGCGGCCGGTGGAGAGCCTGGTTGCGTTCTGGATGCTCTTCTCCCTCCTCGCAGTTTTTTTCATCGATCTGGAGAGCCGGATCATTCCGGACGAAATCAGTTTGGGGGGGACGCTCCTCGGCCTCGCGCTTTCCCACTGGACGGTGGGTTTCGTCGAGGCTCTGGCGGCGGCGGCCACCGGCGCGGCCACCTTGTTCCTCCTCGGCTGGTTCTATCAAAAGACGCGCGGACGGGCCGGGATGGGCATGGGGGATGTCAAGCTCGCGGCCATGCTGGGGGCGCTCTTGGGTTTTCCCGGGCTGCTCCTGACCGTGATCCTGGCGTCCTTCCTGGGCTCGGCGGTGGGGCTGGCCATGATGGCCCTGCGGCGGGCGGACGGTGCCACGGCGCTGCCGTTCGGGAGCTTCCTGGCGCCCGCCGCGATGGTGGTCCTGCTCTGGGGCCCGCGTCTTTGGGAGTGGTATCTGGGCTTTTTCCCCCATGCCGGAGGGGTCTGAGGCGGAGTTCGGGGCACTTACCCCAAAAGGGTGGTGCCGTCGGTGTGACAGCAGGGAAGTGTAAACCTCTGGCCCACGCGTCCCGATATTGACCTGGGGGGTCGCCGTGGCCAGTTCTCGGCGACTGCATCGTAGGCAAGGGCGGAACGAGGGCGTTTCACAGCTCCAGGAGGTTCCGTTGCTGGGTAGGGTCAAGACAGCCGTTGGTTTGGACATCGGGTCCAGCGCCATCAAGATCGTCGAAATCGAGCAGAGGCGAGAGGGATCTCGCATCGTCAACTACGGAGTCGCGGATCTGCCGCCCGAGGCCATCGTCGAGGGCGAGATCATGGACCGGCAGCTCGTGGTGGAGACGGTCCAGAACCTGTTCGAATCGCGCGAGGTGAGACCGCGTCACGTCAACACCGGAGTCTCCGGGCGCGGTGTCATCGTGAAGAAGATCACCATGGAGAAGCTGCCCCTCAGTGAGGCCCGCGAGGCCGTCCACTGGGAGGCGGAGCAGCACGTCCCGTACGACATCAACGATGTCGCCCTGGACTTCCAGATTCTCGACACCGATGTCGGTCCGAATCAGATGCAGGTCCTGCTGGTCGCGGCCAAGCGGGATCTCATCACCGCGCACGCCGACCTCGTCCGCGAAGCCGGACTCGTCCCCGCGGTCATCGACGTCAACTCCTTCGCGCTCCAGAACGCAGCGGAGAGCAACTACGACTTCCTCAAGGGCGAGGTCATCGCGATGGTGAACGTCGGCGCCGAGCTGACGAACATCAACCTCGTGCAGGGCGGCGTCCCGCTCTATACGCAGGATCTCTCGCTGGGAGGAAACAACTTCGTCGAGGCGCTCCAGAAACGCTATCAGGTGAGTCGCGAAGAGGCGCTCACCGCGCTGCGTTCCAAGGATGCCAACTCCAGCCTCGACGTCGCGCCGGTCGTCAAGACCTACTGCGCGGATCTCGGGGTCGCTCTGGAACGAAGCTTGGTGTACCTGAAGTCCAACGGTGACACGGACCACATCGACCGGATCCTGATCTCCGGAGGGGGAGCGCGGATCCGGGGGCTGAGCGAGCTGCTCGGCGACAAGATGAAGGTACCGGTCGAGCTCGCGAATCCCATGAAACGGATAGCCTGCGCGGAGGGTGTGTTCCGTCCTCAGGAGACGGATGACCTCGGACCGCAGCTGGCTGTCGGAATCGGATTGGCACTACGGAAGGCGCACGAGAAGTGATTCGCGTAAACCTACTCCCACAAGAAGAGCGCGTCCCCGAACCGAAGCTGACCATGCAGGTCCCGCGCGCGCGGATCTGGGTGTCGGCCGTCGTGATCGCGGCCGTGCTGATCCCTATCGGCGGCGTCTATCTGATGCAGCGGGTGAAGATCGCTTCCCTGGAAGCGGACATCCAAGCTGCGGAAGTCGAGCATCGCCGGCTCAAGCCGCAGATCGATCGGATCAACCAGCTGATGGAGCAGCGGGAGCAGCTCAACGAGCGGCTCGCCATCATCCAGACCCTGAACCGCGGGCGGTTCGGCACGGTCGAGCTGGTGGACGAGATCGCGCAGCTGGTGCCGGACTATCTGTGGTTCAACAAGATCAACGAGCCCCGCCCGGGCGAGCTCGAGCTGGTCGGGCAGACCTTCTCGAACCTCATGGTGGCGGAGCTGATGCGACGGATGGAAGCGAGCAATCGCTTCAGCGACGTCAGCATCGTCCAGTCCGAAAAGGAGAAGTCGGTCAGCACGCGCAACCCGACGGGACAGCCGGTTCTCGAGTTCACGCTCGCGGCCAAGATCGTCCACTGATTCGAGGGCGCAGAGGGAATCCGCGCTCGCCCCGCAGGCGAGCCAGGGGGAGACAACTATGGCGATTGACGTAAGGGATCCGCGCGTCCAGAAGATCGTGCTCGGCGCGATCGGTCTCGGAGCGGTGCTCTACGTCTACTTCTTCACGACTTGGGCCCCGTTCACCTACCAGGCCAATGCGGCCGAGCTGCGCACGTTGGAAGAACGGTACCGGGACCTGAGCAAGGACCTGAACAAGGCCCGGCAGGCGATCGACCGGCTGCCGTACTTGGAGAAGGAGTACGACCTCCTCCAGAAGAAGTGGGAACAGGGCAAGGCGCTTCTGCCGGAAGATCAGGAGATGGTCGAGCTGCTGCGGCAGGTGACGCTCCTCGGCACCTCCACCGGCGTCGAGTTCACCCTCTTCAAGCCGCTGCCGCCGCGGCCGCAGACGAACTACACCGAGCTGCCGATCCAAATCACGGTGGCGGGCTCCTACCACGAGGTCGGCGCCTTCCTCGCCGAGGTCTCCAACATGGAGCGGATCGTCAACGTGAGCGGCATCCTCGTCGAAACGATCGAAGAGCGGGAAGCGCGGGAAGGACAATCCGCGACCGCCACTTTCGAAGCGGTGGCCTATCGCCTGGGTGGCGCGCCGCCGGCGCCGGCGGTGGCGGATGCAACCAAGGGACGGCGCAGCACGCGCTCGAGCAAGGCCGCGCCCAAGGGACGCCCGAGCAATGGAGGCGGAGAATGACCAAGTGGTTTTTCGGTCTGATCGTCTTGGTGTTCGGGATCACCTTCGGAGTGTGGGGCGGTGCCTCCGCGACCGAGACCATCTCCTTGAAAGAGGCGGTCAAGCGCGCGGTGGAGAAGGCCCCGAAAGCCGAGAGCAAGGACCAGAACGAGGAGCCCGCGATGAGCGCGCCGGTCGACACCAACGACGTCGCGACGGGAGTCCTCGACGAGATCCTGCTGAGCCCGGATCCCTACTACTACGAAAGCCTGGGACGCCGTGACCCGTTCGTGAGCATGGTGCCGACCGAAGAGGACGCCGCGTCCGAAACGCTCGATCGCGGCACCATCGCGGTGGTCGGAATCCTCTGGGGAGATCGCGACAAGTTCGCCCTCGTGGAAACGGCCGACGGCACCAGCGCGATCTTGCGGGAGGGGGACTCCTTCCGCAACGCGACCGTGACTTCCATCCAGCGGGACGGAGTCGTCCTGTACGTCAACCACTACGGGATCGGGCGGACCATGCGGCTTCCGCTCACCGAAGGAAAGGCTACCAACAATGCACGTGGACGCGAACGCTAAGCAAACCCTCGGCTGGGGGCGGGCTCTCCTGGGCGGGTGCCTGCTCGCGGCGACGCTCCTCGGGACCGCCGGGGCCTATCCGCTGGATGTCGCTTCGATCCAAGCCGGGGACCAGAGCACGGTTCTGCGCCTGGAGACGCAGGGCAAGTACGGCCAGCTGCCGCACGAAGTGTTCTGCCTCGAAGAGCCGTTCCGGGTCGTGGTCGACATCTTCGGTGCCGACGCCCCGGTTGCGGTCGAGGCCCATCCCGGTGGGATGGTCTCGGAAGTGCGCAGCTCCGTTTGGAAGGACGAGCCGGAAGGTCGCGTGGTCCGCTACGTGATCGAGACGAGCGAGCCGGTGGCCTACCGGACGCAGACGACGTCGGGCGCGCTCGAGATCCTGCTCGAGAAGCCGAGCGCGGAGTCGACGCCGCCGCCGGAGATGGCCGCCTCCTCGCATGAACCGGGTATGGCTTCGCATGAGTCCGCCGGTTCCTCCACGCCGTCCGCTCCCTCCGGGAAGACGAGTGCCTCGCACGGATCCGCCGAGAACGAGGCGGCCTCTGCCCCCACGTCCGAGTCGGCCTCCACGTCGCCGGCCGGTCCACCGGAAGATCAGATGAGCGCGATGAGCACCCACGACGGGAATGCGCACGATGCCATCGACCAGCACTCCGTTTCGGGCGCGCTGGCCGAGCCGGCCCTCGCGGCCAAGCCCTCCTCGCCGGCCACTTCTCCGGCGAAGACGACGGCTGCGCCCAAGACGAAGGCCGCGCCTGCGGCACAGGATCCCCTTTCGAGCTCGGTCGCGTTCGCCGCGTCTCAGCCCGACACGAAGGAGAATGACCGCATTCACGACTGGACGAAGCCGACGGCGGACCTCGCGCCTTCCATGGGCGCCGCGGATCCCCGCGCGCACACGTTTGCTCCGGACAACGTCCCCTCCGGTGGGGCCGGACGTCCGATGAACCTCGACGTCCAGAATGCGGACGTCCGGACGGTCTTCCGTTCCATCGCGGAGTTCGGCGGCGCCAACATCGTGGCCGATCGCGACGTGACCGGACCGGTTTCGATTCGACTGGTCGACGTGCCGTGGCGTCAGGCCCTGGACATCGTCTGCCAGTCGGCCGCGCTCGTCGCCATCGACGACCACGGCGTGATCCGGGTCGCGACCCTCAAGACGCTGGCCCAGGAGCAGCTCGAGCGCGAGTCGAATGCGCGCAAGCGCGAAGAGTTCCTCCCCGTGGAAGTCCACGTCTTCACGGTCGGCTACGCGAGCGCCACCGAGCTGATGGGTTCGGTGCGTCTCATCCTCTCCGATCGCGGCACCGTCAACGCCGACCCGCGGACCAACTCGCTGGTCGTGACGGACATTCCGCCGCGCATCGAAGAGGTTGCCACCTTGATCCGTTCGTTGGACACCAAGACCCTGCAGGTCGAGATCACCGCGGAGCTCGTCGACATGGACGCGAGCGCGGTGCGCCGCCTCGGCATCGACTGGGACGTGCAGAACCTCGGCGATGCCAGCGAGGGTACGTCGCTCTCGGGCGGAGTCTCGGAGCCGCTCGTCGACAGCAGCGGCCAGCTCCGCTTCGGACTCATCCGCTCGTGGGGTGATCTCCAGGCACAGCTCGATGCCTTCGAGCAGACGAACGATGCGAACATCATGTCGAACCCGAAGATCACGACGGTGAACAACAACCCGGCGACGATCCTGGTCGGTAAGGAGATCCCGCTCATCACACTCGACGAGAGCGGCAACGCGGTGACCGAGCTCAAGAAGGTCGGAATCACGCTGCGGGTGACGCCGTTCATCAACGCCGAGAACAAGATCACGATGGATCTGCACCCCGAGATCTCCGATCTCTCGTCGCAGGCCACCGTTCAGGGTGGATTGATCTTCACGACCAGCGAGGCGCTGACCCGGGTCATGGTCGACAACGGACAGACCGCGGTCATCGGTGGACTCATCCGGACCAACGAGACCAAGTTCGAGCAGGGTGTCCCGATCCTCCGGTCCATTCCGATCCTGGGCAGCTTCTTCAAGACGACCGATACCGTGCAGGAGAAGCGCGAGCTCGTCATCTTCGTGACCCCGCGCATCGTCTCGGACATGGCCTCGCGGTAGCCGACGACACGAGATCCGGGCGGTGCCCACCGCCCGTGACGCTTTCAGTTCGGGACGTCCTCGCGACCTCCCGAACGTTCCGGAAGCCCGGGGCCGTTGCTCCGGGCGTCCGTGTTTTTTGCCCCGTGAGCCGTACCGCCCCGCACTCCGCACGATGTGCGCGATCGCGATCCTGCCGTGGGACGGGGGCACATCCGCTTCCCCGCGCGCAGATGGAGGTTCACGCACCCGGTCTGGGCGCGGAGTTCCCCCGACTCCGCTGCGGAACGTCCCTATCCGGGGCGCGGGCAAGGCAAGCTACAATGCGGCAGCGATTTGGTACTGTTGGTGACCAGGATCCCCCAGCCACCGGGCGAGAAGCACCTCCACATTGGGTCTTGGGTCGGAAGTGCCTTGCCGGTACAGTTCTCAGTTCGAACGGATCCGAGGAACCGAACCCAACGAGGTAACGGAAATGAACAAGGATTTGCAGCAGTGGGTCGAATCCTGTGCCGCCCATGCAAAGCCGGATGAGATCGTCTGGTGTGACGGCTCGGAGGCGGAGATCGACGGGATCATCGGACGTGGGGTGGAGGAGGGAACCTTCACGCTCATGAACGAGAAGAGCTACCCCAACTGCTACTACCATCGCAGCAACCCCACCGATGTGGCGCGGGTGGAGCATCTCACCTTCATCTGCTCGAAGGAGCAGGTCGATGCCGGCCCCACCAACAACTGGATGTCGCCCTCGGATGCCAAGGCCAAAGTTTGGCCGCTCTTCGAAGGCGCCATGAAGGGCCGGACGATGTACGTCGTCCCCTACGTGATGGGGCCGTTGGGTAGCCCGATTTCCAAGGTCGGGATCGAGATCACCGACAGCCGGTACGTCGTCGCGAACATGCGCATCATGACGCGGATGGGGAAGGCGGCTCTCGAGCAGCTGGGCGACTCCACCGACTACTGCAAAGGGTTCCACTCACTGGGCGACCTGGATCCCGAGCGCCGGTATATCATGCACTTCCCCGAGGAGCGGACCATCTGGAGCGTGGGCAGCGGCTACGGCGGCAACGCCCTGCTCGGGAAGAAGTGCTATGCCCTGCGGATCGCGAGCGTGATGGCCCGCGATCAGGGCTGGCTGGCCGAGCACATGCTGATCGTCGGAATCCAGAACCCGGCAGGGGAGACCCGCTACATCGCGGCGGCGTTCCCCAGCGCCTGCGGCAAGACGAACCTGGCCATGCTGGTTCCGCCGGCGTCGATGCCGGGGTGGAAGGTTTGGACCGTCGGAGACGACATCGCGTGGATGAAGTTCGGCGAGGATGGCCGACTCTACGCAATCAATCCCGAGAACGGGTTCTTCGGCGTCGCACCCGGCACCAGCATGAAAACGAATCCGAACGCGTTCCTCAGCGTGCAGAAGAACTCCATCTTCACCAACGTCGGGCTCTCATCCGAGCGCGAGCCGTGGTGGGAAGGGATGGGCACGGAGCCGCCGGCGGGACTCACGGATTGGAAGGGCAACCCGTACGACCCCAAGTCGGGGGAAAAGGCGGCGCACCCGAACTCGCGGTTCACGGCGCCGGCCGCGCAGTGTCCCGTGATTTCTCCCGAGTGGGAGAATCCGAAGGGCGTTCCCATCTCCGCCATTCTTTTCGGCGGACGCCGGGCGGGCACCAACCCGCTCGTTTTCGAAGCCTTCGGCTGGGAGCACGGCGTGTTCGTGGGGGCGTCGGTGGGATCGGAGACTACCGCGGCGGCGACCGGAAAGGTCGGAGTCGTGCGGCGCGACCCGATGGCGATGCTGCCGTTCTGCGGATACAACATGGCGGACTACTTCCGGCACTGG
>JAGQHR010000576.1 GCA_020431745.1 Candidatus Eiseniibacteriota bacterium | reverse complement strand
ATTCGAGCGGCTTCCGTCGACGAGCTGCCGTGTCTTACGTTCGTTCCTTCGGGGGAGGGAGAGTCGCGGGTCGTTCCGGATCCGGGAACGATCGCAATCAGCACCGATCCGCGCGAACGACTCGCTACGACGCGCGCCGCGTTCGAAATGTTGACCGAACCCGTGGGAGACGGAGCGGGGCCGGCGACGTTCGCGCTGATCCGTGCTGCGCGCACGCGGGCGACCATCTTCTTGTGCGGACATGGAGCCGATGAGCTTCTGGGTGGCTACCGGCTGAGCCAATCCATGGCGAGGTTGCGCTGTTTGTGGGGGGCTGCGTTCCTGCCGGGACCCTGGCTCGACGCGGTTCTGCACCGCTATGCGAACGGCGACGAATCTGCGAGGTCGCTGCGGCTGCGGCTGCGTCGCGCAGGTCCTCACCGCATCTCCGAGGCGGTTCGATTCCTGATCAACCGCCCCCTGCCGGCGGCCGATTACGAAGAGATCGCCGGCTCCGGTCCGGTGGGTGCCCTCGCGGTCGTCGATCGCCTCTATGCGGAGCAACCGTTTGCCGCGCCCGACCTCGATCGCCTGCAGAACGTGATGATCCAGACCTTCCTCTCCGCGAACATCCTCACCTATGGCGACTCCATGGGGATGGCATCCTCGGCGGAGCTCCGCATGCCCTACCTCGACCGTGATCTCGTCGATTTCATCTTCGGTTTGCCTCCCGGGGCTCGGGTCGGACCGCTGCCGGTTCACTCGGGGACGAAGCGGATTCTGCGACAATGGGCCCGCGGAAAGGTGGCCCGCTCGGTGCTTCGGCGCAAGAAGCGGTCGTTCCAGGGAGGTAGCGTTCGTTCGCTCTTGGAAGCGAATCGCGGAGCCATCTGTGCCCGGATTCTGGACCACGGTGATCTGCGGAATGCCCTGCCGGGTTTGGAGCAGTTCCTCCAGCGCCCGGTCGAGTCCTACCGTGGGCCCGCCGAAGGCACCCTCTGGAGCGTGCTCGCGCTCGGCTTCTGGTCGTCCGGTCCTGCGATGGCTCCCACGCGTCAGCGCACGAGCTGCAGCACCGTCGACTCGATCTGATCTCCGAGCTGAACCCGGAGGAGGTAGATGCCGGACGGTTGACTCCCTCCGTCGGCATCCCGTCCGCTCCAATCCAACCAGGTGGTGATCGTGGGTTCCGTCATGACCCGTTCGGACCAGACCAGACGTCCACTGGCGTCGTGGATCGAAACGCTCGCCTGTCCCCGAACGCTTGCCACGACGCCGAAACGCGTTTGGCTGCGGAACGGATTGGGCCGCGGCGTCGTGAGCTGCAGCAACGACGCCGTCGACCCGGGAACGTCGATCGGGACCTCGCTCGCGTCGGGGACGATCTTGAAGATCTGACCCTGGTTCTGGCCGAACCAGTTCCAATCGATCACGTACAGCTCGCCGTCGGCATCCTGGCCGAACCCGGCGAGATAGCTGAACGAGTCCCCGGGCGGCGGGCCCAGTTCTCCCGACCGATCCGTGAGCTCGGTGAGGTCCGAGCCGTCGTATCGGAAGCTCCAGATCTTGCTCGTGCACCAGTCGGAGAAGAAGTAGCAGCCGTGGAGCCCGGGAATCTGGGCGCCGCGATAGACGAAGCCCCCGTTCACGGAGCAACCGGGTCCGTGGGGGTATTCGTACACCGGATGCGTGAGGCTGCCATCGTCGCATCCGCTGGGCGGGATGTTGCAGTGGGTCGCCTCCATCAGGCTCCACCCGTAGTTCTCACCTCCGGTGCTGGACGCCGGTTGGAAGTTGACCTCCTCCCAGCTCTTGAGGCCGACGTCGGCGATCCAGAGATCGTGGGTGTCCCGATCGAACGTCATTCCCCACGGGGATCGCAGCCCGATGGCCCAGATCTCCTCTCGATAGCCCGCGACTCCGACGAAGGGATTGTCCAGGGGAATCTGATAGCCGGACGGCACGTCGACGTCCAGTCGCAGCAATTTGCCGAGGAGCTTGGTGGGGTCCTGCGCATTGAGGTGATGGGTTCCGCCGTAGCCGCCGTCTCCCATCGCGACATAGAGGTAGCCGTCGTCCGGGCCGAACGCGATGTACCCGCCGTTGTGGTCGTACCCGGGTTGCGCCACGGTCAGGACGACCGATTCGGAGCCGGCGTCGGCGACATCGGGATTTGCCGAAACCTGGAAGCGCGAGACCCGCGTATCGCCGCCCGTCATCGTGTAGTTCACGTAGAAGTAGCCGTTGGTGGCGTAGTCGGGATGAAAGGCCATGCCGAGGAGCCCCTGGAACAGTCCGTCGTACTCGAGGAGCGTGGAGATGTCGAGAAAGGGCGTGGGGAGGAGCTGGCCGTCTTCGACGATCCGGATCCGTCCTTCCTCCTCGATGAAGAAGAGTCGTGGGTCACCGGGAGGAGCGGTGAGGTAGATCGGCTTCTGGATGTTGTCGACGATCTTCTCCAGATGCGCTGCGCTCGCGCCGCTGGCGCTCAGGAGGATGACGCTGCCCACGAGGCCGGCGATGGATCGGTGATGGACGAAGCAGATGACTCGTGTCGCGCAGCGCATGGTTCCTCCGAGGCTGTCGATTCGCTCGTTCGTGCTCCTGCCGTACGGTTGCGCCGTTGGTCGGTCTCGAGTCGGCATCCCGATACCGTCGATTCGTCGGGTGGACCGTCTGCACGAGGTGGGTTCAGAGCGAACGAAGTCTATCATCGAAGACGCCGCTCGTCGAGCAGGCGGACACCTGCGGTGCGAGGAGATGATCGCGGCCACCGCGGCGCGGCGTCGCGGTTCCGAAAAAAGTCCCGCTCCGGGAGCAAGATCGGTGTCGAAGTTCCGAGCTCCCGCAGTGGGAGCGGACCTGCCACCGAGGTTTCATGCCCAATCCGATCCGGGGCAGATGTGGCGTCAACGTTCCGGATTCAGTCCCGCTCCGGGAGTGAAATCGGCATCGACGTTCCGAGACTCGTTCCCGCGAGGATCTGTTGCGCGCGTGCGAAGATCGCGTCGAACATCGGCGCCGTGAGACGTCCGGTCTGCGTGTTCTGCCGACTTGGATGGTACGAGCAGAGGAGAACGCTGCGCAGATCGGACAACGCGTGCTCGGCGCCGTGGGTGAAGTCAGGCCGGCGCCCCTCATCTCCGATCTGCCGCCAGAGGTCCTCGAAGGCGATACGACCGAGCGCGACGAAGACCCGTGCGCGTCGCAGCAATGCGAGCTCCTGTCGCAGAAACCCGGCGCAACGCTCCCGTTCGATCGGAGCGGGTTTGTTCCCCGGGGGCGCGCAACGCACGACGTTGGTGATGTAGCAGTCGCGGAGGC
>JAGQHR010000575.1 GCA_020431745.1 Candidatus Eiseniibacteriota bacterium | reverse complement strand
TCGTGAAGTACGGGTTGCCCGTCCCCCCCACGAGGATCGGCACCCGGCCCTTCTCCAGGTGCCGCACCACGCGCCGGCGGATGAACGGCTCCGCGACCTGCTCCATGTGAACGGCCGAGAGCACGCGGGTGAAGAGGCCGAGACGCTCCAGATGATCCTGCAGAGCGAGCGCGTTGATGACCGTCGCGAGCATCCCCATGTGGTCGGCGGTCGTCCGGTCCATACCGTCGAGAGCCGCCGACTGCCCCCGGAAGAAGTTGCCACCCCCCACCACGATCGCCACTTCACAACCCAGCCCCCGCACCTCCTGCACCTGCTGGGCAATGGAGTGGAGGGTGGCCGAATCGAGACCGAACCCACGATCGGCAGCGAGAATCTCACCGCTGAGCTTGAGAAGGATACGCCGCCACCGCGGGCCGTCTCCTCGAGCCAGTGTGCCAGTGTCCGGCATATCCCTCTGCCCGTTCCCGATCGGAACGCCCGGACCGCGCGCGCGGCGGATGTCCGCCTCGACGCGTCTGGCTCCGGGCCGCCGCCGGAACTCAGTTGTCGTAGACCCCGATTTGGAAGCGGATGAAGCGCTTGATGACGATGTTCTCGCCCAGCTTCGCGATGAGCTCGGTCAGCAGATCCCGCACCTTCTTGTCCGGGTCCTTGACGAAGGGCTGCTCCAGGAGCACGAACTCCTGGTACCACTTGTCCATCCGCCCTTCGACGATCTTGGGCCAAACCGCCTCGGGCTTGCCGGAACCCTTCGCCTGCTCGGTGAAGATCTCGGTCTCCTTGGCAACGCGATCCGCCGACACTTCCTCACGCGCGACAGCGATCGGCGCGGCCGCCGCGATGTGCAGCGCGACGTCGTGACAGAAGCTCTGGAAGTCGTCCGTGCGGGCCACGAAGTCGGTCTCGCAATCGACCTCCAACAGCACGCCGACGCGGTTGCCGGGGTGGATGTAGGCCTCGATGCGCCCCTCACCGGTCGAACGGCCGATCTTCTTCTCGGCGGCCGCCGCCCCGATCTTCCGCAGCGACTCGATGGCCTTGTCCATGTCCCCGCCCGTCTCGACCAGGGCCTGCTTGCACTGCATGACTCCGGCCCCGGTTCGGTCGCGGAGCGCCTTTACTTGATCGCTCGTGATCGTCATCGAAAAAATCCTCGTCTCTTGAGTAGTGCGGACGGCGGCGCGCTTCGCCGCATCGTCCGCTCCAATCGAACGCCATTGGTGGGAGGCCCGGGCAGGACCGGGTCGACTGCGCTAGGCTCCCGAGGTCGCCTCTTCGGGGGTACGGTTGGGTGCACCGGCCGCCGCGGCGGGCCGGGCTGCCTTGGCGGCGAGCACGGTGTCGCTGACGAACCGCGCGAACAGGCGGATCGAACGAATCGCGTCGTCGTTGCCCGGAATCGGGTACTGCACCTCGTTCGGATCCGCGTTCGTGTCGCAGATCCCCAGAACGGGAATCCCCAGCCGGTTGGCCTCGGCCACGGCGATCCGCTCCTTCTTGGTGTCGACCACGAACATCAGGCCCGGGAGACGGTTCATCTCCTTGATCCCGCTGAAGATCTTCTCCAAGCGGTTGCGCTCCTTCTCCAGGCGCGACACTTCCTTCTTGGAGAGCTTCTCGAACGTGCCGTCGTCCCGCATCCGCTCGAGGCTGCGCAGATACCGGATGCTCATCTTGATCGTCTGGAAGTTCGTGAGCATGCCGCCCAGCCAGCGCTCGGTCACGTAGAAGTTGCCGCAGCGCTGCGCCTCTTCGATCATCACCGGCTGCGCCTGCTTCTTCGTCCCGACGAAGAGGACGCTCTCTCCCGCGCGGGCCAGATCGAAGATCGCCTTGCGGGCACCTTCCATCGAGTCGAGCGTCTTCTGCAGGTCGATGATGTGGATGCCGTTCCGCTCGATGAAGATGTAAGGCTTCATCCGCGGATTCCAGCGGCGGGTCTGGTGCCCGAAATGGACGCCTGCCTCCAGCAGGTCACGAATGGTTGGAATGGACATCGGTCCGTACCTCTCCTTGTGCGTTCACTACGTCGAGTAGTTTTGACTTCCGCCCTCCCGGCCCCGCAGGGAACCACTCGGGGAGAGCGTGTGAAATGGGCCCGATGGTGGTCTCGGGCCCGGAACCTGCGCTTGAGCCTAGCGCTTCGAGAACTGGAAGCGCTTGCGGGCGCCCGGCTGACCGTACTTCTTCCGCTCCTTCATCCGCGGATCACGGGTCAGGAGGCTCTCCTTGTCGAGCTGGGCCTTGAGCGCGACGTCGTACTCCTTGAGCGCGCGCGCGATGCCCAGCGCGACGGCACCGGCCTGCCCGGAGATTCCCCCTCCGTCCACGAGCGCGATCACGTCGATCTTGCCGTCCATCTCCGTCACGACCAAGGGACGGTTGGCGGTCAGGCTCAGCACCTCACGCGCGAAGTACTCGTCCAGCGGCCGGCCGTTCACGAGCTTCTGGCCGCTTCCGGGCACCAGACGCACCCGCGCTACCGAAGACTTCCGCCGTCCCGTACCGAGATAGACCTTGTTCGCCATGCTTTCTCTGTCTCCTCGCGGCTCCGTGCCGCGCTTGGTCGCGCCGATCGGCGCGTGCGGCTAACGGCTCAGCTGCGCGCCTTGCCCAGCGTGAACTCTTTGGGGGTCTGCGCCTCGTGCGGATGCTCCGCGCCCGTGTAGATCTTGAGCTTGCGCAGCATCTGGCGTCCCAGCGGGCCCTTGGGCAGCATCCCGCGCACGGCGTCGCGAATCACTTCTTCCGGGTCGTTCTCCATGCGATGACGCAGGAGACGCCACTTCTCGCCACCCGGATAGCCGCTGTACTGGAAGTAGCTCTTCTGTTCCATCTTGCGACCGGTGACGCGCACGCGCGCGGCGTTGATCACCACCACGTGATCCCCACAATCCAGGTACGGCACATAAAGAGGATTGTGCTTGCCGCGCAAGAGACCCGCCGCCTCGCTCGCCAGGCGACCCAGGATCTGCCCATCGGCATCGATCAAATGCCAATGACGCTTCTCGACATCCTTCGCCTTGGTGGCGTAGGTGCTCATCGGAAAACTCCTTCTCGAACAGGATGCTACTCGACGCAAAGTGGTGAGATTAGGGGGCTTCGTACGGACTGTCAAGCTCTCCCGCGCGCAAGATCGCCGCCCGCCGACCCGGGGACTCCCCCCCCTCGTCTATGCGGGGAACGGCGGTTTCTCGACCCCGCGCTCGCTGATCCACGCTGTGACGAGCCGGGCCGGGGTCACGTCAAAAGCGGGATTCCAGGCCGGGGCCCCGTCGGGGGTCGCCCGCCGCCCGCCCCAG
>JAGQHR010000574.1 GCA_020431745.1 Candidatus Eiseniibacteriota bacterium | reverse complement strand
ACCGGTAGCCGGACTGGTTGTCCAACACCTTGCGGCCCACAGCCTGGGAAAACGTGGCGCGGGCGAACCGGTTCGAGAGCCGGCGGACGAACGGCATCTGCCGGAAGTCCCGGGCGCCGATGATGAGCGGAGCACCGGATTTCCGGTAGCACTCCAGGAACGCCGGAATCTCCGCAGGATCGTGTTGCCCGTCGGCATCGAGTGTCAGGACGGCCTCGTACCCGTGCTCCAAGGCGTGCCGGAATCCCATCCGGAGGGCGGCGCCCTTCCCCTGATTCGGGATCTGACGCAGCACCGTCGCGCCGGCCTCCTCGGCGACCTCCGCGGTCCCGTCCTTCGAGCCGTCGTCGACCACCAGGACGGGCAGAGACGCCGCAGCACCCCGCACCACCTGCGCGATTCCCGCAGCTTCGTTGTACCCCGGAATGAGCGCCAGAATGCCGCCCGTTTCGCTCATGCGGATGCTTCCTCCAACGCCCGCAGCAGAATGAGGGCGGCGGAGATCGGTCCTTCGCGGGGCTTGCGGGCCCGTACCCGATGCGTCCCGTGGAGATCGAACTCCACCTGGAACGGCACGCGCCGGACGATCATCTCGATCTGCTTCTTCTTGAGGTCCTTCAGCATGTCGAGCTGGATCTGGTCGAGCCGCACGATGACGCGATCGACATCGTTGGCCGCGGCCAAGAGACGAACCCGCCGGAGTCCCAACAGGTGTCGCACCGCCTCCGGGTGTTTGCCGAAGCGGTCGTTCATCTCCGCAGCGATCGCCTCCACCGCCGCGAGATCCTTTGCGTCGGCCAGCGACTTGTACAGATTCATCTTCTCGCGCGGATCGGGCACGTATTCCTCGGGCAGGAAGGCCTCGAGATCGGTCGACATCTTCGGCTCACGCTTCTCCTCGGCGGGCTGTCCCTTGAGCTCGCGGACCGCCTCGTCCAGGAGCTGGCAGTAGAGCTCGAACCCCACGCTGATGATGAACCCGCTCTGCTGCGATCCGAGGAGATCACCCGCGCCGCGGATTTCCAGGTCGCGCAACGCCAGATGGTAGCCGCTGCCGAGATCCTCGAACTCCTCGATCGCCTTGAGCCGTTTCTGGGCCTGCTCCGTGATGACCCGATTCGAGGGGAGGAGCAGGTAGGCATACGCCTTGCGCGCCGACCGACCGACCCGCCCGCGCAGCTGATAAAGCTGGGAGAGCCCGAAGGTATCGCCCCGATTGATGATGATCGTGTTGACGTTGGGCAGATCGAGACCCGATTCGATGATCATGGTCGAGACCAGGATGTCGAACTCGTTGTCGAGAAAGCCGCGCATGACCTCTTCGAGCGCGCGTTCACGCATCTGCCCGTGGGCGACCGCGATCCGCAGATGCGGGACCAGCTTCTGGACGTAGTTGGCCATCGAGTCGATGGTCTCGACGCGGTTGTGCACAAAGAAGGACTGCCCACCCCGGTCCGCCTCCTGCATCAGGGCGTGCGCGATCACGTCGTCACGGAACTCCAGCACCTCGGTCTGGATGGCCAGGCGATCGCGCGGCGGGGTCAGGATCAGGCTCATGTCGCGCCCTCCCATCAGACCCATGTGGAGGGTGCGCGGGATCGGGGTCGCCGTGAGCGTCAGGACATCGACGGTCTCGCGGAAGCGCTTGAGCGATTCCTTGTGTTTGACGCCGAAGAGCTGCTCCTCGTCCACGATGAGGAGGCCGAGATCGCGGAACTGGATCCCCTTGCCGAGCAGCTTGTGCGTTCCGATCAGGATGTCGACCTGGCCCGCGGCCACCCGCTCCAGGACGTCCTTGGTCTCGGCGGTGGTGCGGAAACGGGACAGGTAGTCCACCGTGACCGGGAATCCCGCCAGGCGCTTCTTGAAGCTCTCGTGATGCTGACGCGCGAGCAGCGTGGTCGGAACGAGCATCGCCACCTGCTTGCCGTCCTGAGCCGCTTTGAACGCGGCCCGCATCGCCACCTCAGTCTTGCCGTAGCCGACGTCGCCGCAGATCAGGCGATCCATCGGGCTGTCCGATTCCATGTCTATCCGCACGTCTTCGATCGCGGTCAGCTGGTCGGGCGTCTCTTCGTAGGGAAACGACGCCTCGAGCTGGCGCTGGAGATCGGTGTCGGTGCTGAAGGCGAACCCGGGCCGGGACTTGCGCAGGGCGTGGGTGCGGATGAGCTCCTCGGCCATGTCCTTGATCGACTTCTTGACCTTGGCCTTGGTGCGCGCCCAGGACTTGCCGCCCAGCTTGGAGAGCTGCGGCTGGGCTCCTTCCCCTCCGGCATACTTCTGGACCTTGTCCAGTGAGTGCACCGGAACGTAGAAGATGTCTCCGCCGGAGTACTGGAGGCTGAGGCAGTCGGTCTCCTGACCGTCCACCACGAGGCGGTTCATCCCTTTGTAGAGACCGATCCCCTGCTCGACGTGGACGACGAAGTCACCGATCTGGAGCGCGAGCAGCTCCTTGATGGAGAGCCCGCGAGCGAACCGGCGGGGCGCGGTGCGGCGCCGCGCGCGGGAAAAGATCTCGTGATCGGTGAGGATGGCGAGCCCGTCGTCGGGCATGAGGAAACCGGCCGCCAGGTTCCCGACATGGAACTCGGCCGGCACCTGTCGCAGCAGCTCGGCCAGACGTTCCCGGTGATTCTCCGTGTCGCAGAGGATATGGATCTGCGGAATCCGTTCGAAGAGGGCACGCAGGTATCCGCGGGTCTGATCCAGCTCGCGTCCGAAGGTCTCGGGCGGAGTGGTGTTGAAGGAGAAGCGACCGGCGTCGGTGCCGTCGGTCTCGTCGAGTCGACGTTCGATCTCGGACCCGCGGCCATTCCGCGGTGCCAGCGGCGGCGGATTGCTGGAGCCATGCCCGCGGAAGTCCGCCTTGATCACGCCCGTGCCACCGCGCCACGGCCCCGGGTCTTCGGTAGCGGAACCTCGAGGGTCCCGGTCCGTCGCTGCGGGATCGGAGTCAGACGATTCGGCCGCCCCGGCCTGAGCGAGCAGTCGCACTGTCGTGCCGCCGCTGCCGATGTAGATGTGCTTCCCGGACGGGAGAAGCTCCTCGAGCTCGCGGTCCGCATGGACCAAGTCGTGCGGCGCCGAAGGCGTCAGCCCGAACGGCAGGGTGTGGAGCGCGCTTCCCTGGGCGAGATGGACGGCGTGCTCGACCGCGCGGTGCCGCCGCTGCGTCTCGTCAGCCTCCGCAGATGCGCCTTCCGTCCCCGCGACGCTCCGGGCCGGAGCCGACGGTCCGCCGGCCGTGGCGGATCCGGCGGCATCCGCGCGGCGCGGACCGGTCCGGCCGAACATCGACTCA
>JAGQHR010000573.1 GCA_020431745.1 Candidatus Eiseniibacteriota bacterium | reverse complement strand
CTTCGATCCGCAGACCTCCGGAGGCTTGCTCATCTCCATCGCGGCCGACCAGGCCGATCGCCTGTTGGAGATCCTGGAGGCCAAGGGAGAGTCGGAAGCCCGCGTCATCGGGGAGATCCGACCGGGTGCGGGCGCGGTTTTCGTCCTGCCCTGACCGCCCGTCCTCCGCGTCGAAATCTCCATGCAACCTCTCCTGGGGGCGTCCGTATGGACGCCTGCGCACGGGGGTCTCTCCGATCCCCGCTCCGCACCCCCGGGGCTCGTGGGAGGAGGCCACTTCGCATGCACTTGCACGAACGATTCCGCTCTTGGACCGCGTTGGCTGCTGCGGCGCTCCTGTCGATCTCCGCTTGGGCCTGCCAAAACGGAGATGCCCACGAAAACGACCAGACGTCGACCGCTGCGGCCGACAGCACGGCTGCGGACAGTCTGGCGACCGCCGGTACCGAAGCCGGCCCGGAAGGCGCGGACTCCAAAAAATCCTGGAAGGACCGCATGTTCGGCCACAAGGACAAGGAAGAGGAAAAGGATCCTCCGGTCCCGGTGGAAGTCGCGACGGTCACGTTGCGGGACGTGCCGGCTTATCTGACCTCGACCGCTACGTTGGAACCGGACAAGGAGGCGGACGTCCTCTCCAAGGCCGCCGGTCAGATCGTCGCGGTTCGGGTCGAGGAAGGCGACTGGGTCCGGGCGGGCGATGTCCTGGCCACGCTCGACGGCGCACCCCAAGCCGCAGCGTTGGAAGAAGTATCGGCCCGGGTCCACGGACTGCAGCTGGAGCTGGATCGAAAGAAGGCGCTCCACGATCAACACCTGGCGAGCGACAAGGACCTGGAGCAAGCCGAGACCGAGTTCGCCCAGGCCGAAGCCCAGCGCAAGAAGGTCGAGCTGGAGCTTTCCTACACGACGATCCGCGCTCCTTTCGCCGGGAGGGTCACGAAGCGGATGATCGACGTCGGACAGAACGTGGTGGTGGGCGGAAACCTCTTCACGGTCGTCGACAGTGATCCACTCCTCGCCCGCATCTACCTGCCCGAACGCGAGGTCACCCGCCTCGCCCCCGATCAACCGGTCCGCATCCAATCGGACGCCGATCCCTCGATCGAGCTGACCGGCAACGTCGTGCTCATCGCACCCGTCGTCGATACCCGGACCGGGACCGTGAAGGTGACCTGCCAGGTCGAGGGTGAATCCGGCAAGCTGCGCCCCGGCTCGTTCGTCCGCGTGAAGGTGGAGACCGGCGTCCACGAGAGCGTGGCATCGATTCCCAAGCGGGCGCTGGTGCCGGAAGGCGCCGATACCTACGTGTTCCGGGCGGAGGCCGACAGCGTGATGAAAGTCCCGATCGAGGTGGGACTGGACGCGGACGACATCGTCGAGGTCCTGGACGGACTGGAGGTCGGCGATCGCGTGGTCAGCGTCGGACACGGGGCCTTGCGCAACGGATCCCATATTCGTGAGCTGACGGCGCATGCCGCGGCCGACTCCACCACCGCCGACGGAAGCCTCTGAGCCATGTCTCTCGTCTCCGGATCGATGCGGCGTCCGGTCACCGTGACCATGTTGACGCTCGCGGCCATCGTGTTCGGCTTCGTCTCGCTGGGCCGACTCCCGCTGAATCTGCTTCCCGATATCTCGTAACCGACGCTGACGATTCGGACGGAATACGCCGACGCCGCGCCGGCCGAGGTCGAGAAGCTGATCACCGAGCCGCTGGAGGATGCGGTCGCGGTGGTCCGCGGACTCCGCGGACTGCGGTCGGTTTCGCGCCCCGGGGTGTCCGAGATCACGCTCGAGTTCGGTTGGAAGACCGACATGGACTATGCCGGGATCGACGTGCGGGAGAAGATCGATCTGGTGAACCTCCCGGACGACGTGGAGTCACCCACCCTCCTCCGCTTCGATCCGTCTCTCGACCCGATCCTCCGGTTGGGCGTGCACGGAGACGAGGATCCCGTCACCCTCCGGCACCTGGCCGAGCACGTGCTCAAGAAGGATCTCGAGTCGCTCATCGGCGTGGCCTCGGTTCGCGTCCAGGGCGGTCTCGAGGAGGAAGTCCAGGTCGAGGTCGACGAGGGCAAGCTCGCCGCGCTGGGCATCCCCATCTCGACGGTCTCGCAGTTTCTCCAGCAGCAGAACCTCAACTCGGCGGGTGGGCGCCTCCGCGATCGCGACTCCGAGTTCCTCGTCCGCACCCTCAACGAGTTCGAGCAGCTGGACGATCTCGCCCAGACCGTCCTCTACGAGGAGAACGGCCGGCGGGTCCTGCTCGAGGACGTCGCGACCATCCGCCGCGGCCACAAGGAGCGCGAGGTTCTCTCCAAAGTACGGGGCGACGACGCGGTGGAGCTCTCCGTGTTCAAGGAGGGCGATGCCAACACGGTCCAGGTCGCGCGCGCGGTCAAGCGGCGGCTCGGTCATCTCCGCGAGGAGCTTCCCCAAGGCGTCGAGCTGCAGGTGCTCGCCGATCAGTCCACCTTCATCGAGCAGTCGATCAACGAGGTTCGCAACAACGCGCTCGTCGGCGGTCTCCTCGCCGTCTTCGTGCTCTTCCTCTTCCTCAAGCAGAGTCGGCCGACCTTCATCATCGGGTTGACCATCCCGATCTCCATCATGGCGACGTTCTTCGTGATGCAACAGCTCCACGTCTCGCTCAACATCATGTCCCTCGGTGGGCTCGCACTGGGCGTGGGCATGCTCGTCGACAACGCGATCGTGGTGCTGGAGGCGATCCAGCGACACCGCAGCGCTGGGGCCTCCATCTGGGACTCGACCCGCACCGGCGCGAGCGAGGTGTCGCGCGCGGTCACGGCTTCGACCCTGACCAGCGTCGCCGTCTTCCTCCCGATCATCTTCGTCGAAGGAATCGCGGGGCAGATCTTCCGGGACCAGGCGCTCACGGTGACCGCCTCCCTCCTCGTTTCCCTCCTCGCCGCGATCACGCTCATTCCGATGCTCTCGTCGATCGGAAACCGCCCCGCGGAGCTGCGCCTGGGCGCACTGGTCGACTCCGGGGGCGGAGACTCCACGGGCGACTCCGGAGCGGATTCGCCGGCCGATCGTACGCCGGCTACCGGATCCGTCGGCGCCGGGGTCGCCGGCGAACCGGTCGAAGCTTCCGGCCAGTCCTCTCGCCGGCGACGTCTGGGAGCCCGGGCCTCCGGCGTCCTCCGCGCGATTCTCGCCGTGGTGGCGTTCCCGGTGCGCTGGATCGGTCGTGGAATCGGAGTGCTCCTCCCCGGGCTGATCGTCCGCATCGGCCGCTTCGTCTACCGCTGGGGTGGCCGCGGATTGAGCCTGCTCCTCC
>JAGQHR010000572.1 GCA_020431745.1 Candidatus Eiseniibacteriota bacterium | reverse complement strand
GTTTCCCGGCACGTAGGTCCAGACCTGAGTTCCGTCCGAGACCTGGAGGTGTCCCTTCGGCTCCGAGTACTCGATCCGGAAGCGATTCGGGCGCGAAATGGAGAGAACCCCGCGGTACTCGGCAACCTCGTCCATCCCGACCCAGCTCTGGGTCTGGACGAACTTCGCCTGGAACGTGCGGAGCGCCGCGAACGGAGCGGCGATCTGACGCAGCGCCACCTCCCCATCCGTCGGAGGAGCCTGGGCCGGCGGAGCGTCCTGGGATCGAACCCGCCCCGAAACCGAGGCGAAGAGCACCAGGATCGCCAGCACGGTCCGGACCGAGATCGGACGAAGCCGAGACGCGCGGGACGTCCACGCCCGGTGGCCCTCCCGGACCGAACGACGATCAGCGGCGCACGCCGCTCCCGCAAGGATGGGGCGCAAAAGCGGCGATCTCGGGTTCGGGTGCACGCATCCCTCCTCGGTGGTCACTCCGTCCGGCCGCCCTGCCCGTCGCGGCCGCGCCCGCCGGGATCTCGGGCCGGGGGACGCGCCTCTTCAACCGGGCCTGGAATCGCCGGTTCCGGCCGATCGTGGACCGAGGGCACGGGACGGACGGTTTCGAAGGCAACCGTTCCATGCTACGCGCCCGGACCGCTTTCGCCAATCGGAAGGGTTCGGAACTCGGCAGCGGGCGGTCAGGGTTCCCCGGCCACCGGACACCGCGCGGGCGCGAGACCAGTCCGACTCAGACGCCGGACCGGTCCGACTCAGACGCCGGTCTCTTCGCGCTGCTTCTCCCGCTCCAGCCATTCGTGGAGGAATCGTTCGTCGGCCAGGACCTCCCGCGGTTTGCTGCCTTCGTGCGGCCCGACCGCGCGCGCGCGCTCGAGCAGATCCATCAGGCGGCCGGCCCGGGAGTATCCGATCTTGAGCCGCCGCTGCAGGAAGGAAACCGAGGCCTGCTTCTGCATCACGACCAGGCGGAGCGCATCGACGAAGAGCTCGTCGTCGATCTCCTCCCCGGCCGTCTGCTCGTCCAACATGTCCTCGCGGAAGATCGGCTCGGGCACCGGCTGGGTCTTGAGGTACCCCACCAGCTGCTCGGCGTCGGCATCGCTCACGAACGCCCCGTGCAGACGCACCGGTTCTCCCTTGCCGGGCGCGAGGTAGAGCATGTCCCCACGACCGAGGAGCGACTCGGCGCCGTTGGTGTCGAGGATCGTCCGGCTGTCGACCTTCGAGGCGACCTGGAACGCGATCCGCGCCGGGAAGTTCGCCTTGATCACGCCGGTGATGACGTCCACCGAGGGCCGCTGCGTCGCCAGGATCAGATGGATCCCGACCGCGCGCGCCATCTGCGCGAGGCGCGCGATCGGGGTCTCGATCTCGCGGCCGAGGGTGAGCATGAGATCGGCGAGCTCGTCGACGACCACCACGATGTAGGGCATCGGCTCGAGACCTTCGGTGCCCGACTTCTTCCCGCGGAGCTTCTCCTTGTAGCCTTCGATGTTGCGCACTCCGAAGGCCGCCATCTTGCGATAGCGCCGCTCCATCTCCCCCACCATCCACTCGAGCATTCGCGCCGCCATCCGCGCGTCGGTAACGACCGGACAGAGCAGGTGCGGGATGCCGTCGTAAACCGTGAGCTCGAGCATCTTCGGATCGACCATGAGGAAGCGCAGATCCTCGGGCGTCCGGTTATAGAGCAGCGAGAAGATGCAGGTGTTGAGACAGACGCTCTTCCCCGATCCCGTCGTGCCGGCGACCAGCAGGTGCGGCATCTTCTCGAGCTGACCGAACTGAGGCCGCCCGCGGATGTCCCTTCCCAGACAGAGCGGAAGGTGCGCGTCGCCGAGATCGGTCTCCTGCACGATGCTTCGGAAGTAGATGTGCTCGGCGAGACGATTGGGCACCTCGATTCCGATCGCGCCCTTCCCCGGAATCGGCGCGACCATCCGGATGCGCGCCGCTCGGAGGGCCAGCGCGATGTCGTCGGCCCGGGAGACCACCTGCGAGATGCGCACACCGGCCGCGGGCTCGTACTCGTACTGCGTGATGACCGGTCCGGGATGGACCTCGCCGATCCGCCCTTCGATACCGAAGTCGAGCAGGGTCTGGACCAGCACCTTGCTCTTCTCCAACACCTCCTCGTGCGAGACCGTCCCGATCTGCGGCTTGGGCTCTTCCAGAAGCTCGAGCGGGGGCAGCGTGTAGTCACCACTGCGCACCGGACGCCGTTTAGGAGCCGGACGTTCGCGCACCGGACGCTCCGCGATGCGCGGACCCGACGGCGACCCTCCCCCGTCGAATCCATTCCCGGATTCGGCGGAAGACGGCGGAAGTCGGGAGTCCCGGGCGCCGTTCGGGGCCGGCTCGTCGGCGTCGTCGAAATCGTCGGCGGGTTCCTCGCGTGCGCGCCCCTTCCCGGTCACCTCCGAAGGTCTTCCCTCCGTTCCGACAGAACGCCGCTCGCGCACCCTGCGCCGGGGCGGCTCGTCCTCCGCTTCACCCTGTCCGGCACGGCCGTCGCGGAACCGCTCCCACAGGGCCGCGCTCCCCGTCCGCGCGGCGTCGGCCGCGGCGCCGGCGATCTCCGCGCCCCGTTCGGCCGCGCGTTGGGCGACCTCGATCGACCAATCGGCAAGCGGCGACGGCAACAGCTTGGGCACTCCGACGAACCACAGCAGCGCGAAGAGGGCTCCGCTCGCGATGACCGCACCGAGCGGGCCCAGCACCTCTCGCGAACCGAGCCAGCCGGCCAACCACGAGGGACCCTGTCCCCACATCGGGTGCGGCAGCGCACACGAAGCCAGCACCGAGAAGGTGAGGGCGGTCGCCGCCATCCAGATGAGGAGGAACCACGGGCGACTCGGCCTCCGGAAGATCGCGCGCAAGCCGAGGGAGAAGAGCAGGACCAGGATCGGCAGGGCGAGCGGAAGTCCGAGGTAGCCCAGGAGAAACGTCGCGGTGACACGACCGACCATGCCGCACGCATCGCTGGGAATTCCCAACGGGGGATGGCTTCCGGGCCAGGGCGGGGACGAGACGAGCGAGCCTGCGACGAGCAGGGACACCGCTACCAGCAGCAACCCGAGCAGTGGACGCCGCTGTGGCAAAGCGCTGCTTTGCGTCATTCGAGCGCTCCATCCTCCGGTCGTTCCCTGACCGGGACCTGGGCCGTGACGGAGTCCTCGACGCGCGCAGAGCACGACGCCGGGACGCGTGATCACCCTCCGGACGGAGCCCCGGACGCACGGACGCGTCGGCGCGCCGTCCCTCCGCCGGTGATTCGTCCTCCCTGGACGAACCGGCGTCAGTAGGCATG
>JAGQHR010000571.1 GCA_020431745.1 Candidatus Eiseniibacteriota bacterium | reverse complement strand
TGTCGGAGCGAATGTCCTCGGGACGGGCCACTCCGTGCAAGGTGACCATCTCCTGCTCTCCGTTCAAATCGATGAGTCGCGAGCCTTCGACGACGAGATAACCGTTCGATCGGATCTCGCGCACCTCCACCGTGAGCGTGGTGGAAAGCTGACCCGACACCGAAACCTGTCCACTGCCCTTCAGCTCGTTCTTGGCGTTGGAATCCACGCCGAAGAGCGGAATGAAGTCGAGCGGCCCGGATCCGGGACCGCCCGCGACGTTGAGCTTGTGTTCCTTGGAGGTCGCCAGGCTCGATCGGTTGCTCCCGCTCGAGCTCTCGGTCACCACCACCGTGATGAGGTCGCCGATCGCCATCGCCTTGCGGTTGGTGTACCGGAAGCCCTCACGCTCGTTCCAGAGCGAGCCGTCCTCCGCGGAAGCCATGCTGCCGAGGAAGAGGACGAGGAGCGTTCCCTGCACGAAGGCGCGCAGGAAGCCGCGCCGCGGCGCCCGGGGACCGTTCTTCTCGAGCGAAACGGTTCCTTCCAGCTCAATGCAGGTGGTCTCCAAACGTTGCGGACGCGTCGGAACCTGCGGTGCTCCGCCCTCGACCAGTCGCAGTGGGGATCCGGAGTCTTCGGTCGAAGCGTCGGGCTCGACTTCCCTCGCGCGCAGGGCCGCGTTTCCGTCCGCTGGATAAGCGTCATCCGACGACCGCGTGTCCGCGAGAGATGGGTCGCGACGTCGTCCGAAGGGGAACCTCATGGTGTGCTCACCTCTCTACCGGCCATGGCGACCTCGACGGTCCCGGGGCCGATGACCTGGGCATGACAATCCCGCGCGGCTCCGCCGACCCGCACGGACAACTCCTCACCGAGCCACGCATCCTTGCGGGCGACCCCGCGACCGCGCAGCTCGAGACCGGGACCGCGGACCACCACGACGAGATCCTGTCCCCGCCGAACCAGAGGGGGCTCGCGCAGACTCGCACAGGGGATCCAGGCGCCGGCAACGACCGTTTCGGTAACGAACATCCCATCGATCGGCATCTCGCAACGCGCCGACGGCGGAACGAAGGTCTGCACCCGCTCCGCATCGGCTTCGCTCAGCATCGACCCCGCACGCAACGTGCGCAGCGCCTTCTGACCCAGCCCGGAGACCCGCAACGTTCCGGGCACCAAGACCTCGACGGGTCGTCCCGAACGACGGCCTCGCAAGCGCACGACCACCCGATCCGGACACTCGGCGGGCAGGACCTGCACCGACTCCACCGACGGTTCCTCCAGCTCTCCGAGCTCGCGGGCCAGCGTCGTTCCCAGCGACCAGTCGACCTTGAGATCGCTCAGCCCGTAGCGATTCGAAAGCGTCGCTTCGAATGTCTCCAGCGCACCCATCGCACCGGGAGTTCGCGGCAACTCGTTCGTGGAAGCGCGCACTCCCGACACCAGGATTCCGATCGAAAGCAGAATCCAGACCATGCCCCTCGGGCTCGGTACGGAAGGAAGGAGAGAGAGCGGCGAAGGAGTCCGTTCCCGTGCCGCAGACGAAACCTGTTCCCCCCGCATAACGGGCAAGCTCCGTCCCTCACACGACGTCATCCCTGACGCTCGCCGCTCTCTCACCAAACCGTTCAACGTCTTCCTGCCTCTCCGTCCTCGTCGACCGCTCGCTACGCGCTGCGGATCGCCGAAGCCGTCCGCATCATTTCATCCGCAGACTGGATCGCCTTGGAGTTCACCTCGAAGGCGCGCTGCGCCACGATCATGTGGATCATTTCCTCGACCACCTCGACGTTGGAACGCTCGAGGGATCCCTGCGAGATGCCGCCGAACCCGAGCGAGCCCGGAGTGCCGATTTGCGCGGTCCCGCTCGCCACGGATTCCCGGACGAGGTTGCGTCCCTCCGCAGTCAAGCCCGCGGGATTGGTGAAACGCGCGACCAGGATCTGTCCCACTTCCGTCGATCCGGGAACACCGGCCTGCTCGATGACGACCCGGCCGTCCGAAGAGATCGCGACCGAGACGGTGTCGTCCGGAATGGTGATCTCGGGCTGCACGACGAATCCCTGGGGCGTGACCAGACGTCCGTCGGAGTCGAGGCGGAAGGAACCGTCGCGGGTGTAGCCGGTGGTTCCGTCAGGCCGCGTCACCTGGAAGAATCCGTTCCCTTCGATCAGGAGATCGAGCGGATTGCCCGTGACATCGGTATCGCCCTGCGAATAGATCCGCTCGTTGTCGACGGGACGGCTGCCGTGACCGATCTGCAGCGCGACCGGACGTCCGGCTTCTCCGTTGCCACCGGTCGCGGGGCTCAGCGTCTGATAGAGGAGATCTTCGAACCCGAGCCGGCTGCGTTTGAAGGCGGTCGTGTTCACGTTCGCCAGGTTGTTGGCGATGGTATCGAGAGAGAGCTGCGGCGCCTTCATTCCCGAGGCCGCGCTCCGCATGGCACGCAACATCTACACGCCTCCTCTGTGCGCTTCGCTTAGCTGGACGCCCACCGGATGAGCTGTCCGAGACTGCTGTCCTGAGTGAGGATGGCCGACTGGTTGGCCTGGAAAGCTCGCAGCACCGCCATCATCTCCACCATGGTCTCGACCGGATCCGCGTTCGCGCCCTCGCTCGCGCCCTGCACGACCTGCGGCGATTCGATCGCGACGACCGGGGCATCGGTCTGGATCAGATTGCGCCCGGCCAGACGCAGATTCGTCGGATCGGGAAGCTCCACCACCTGCAGACGTCCGAACGTCTCCCCGTCGACCTTCACGGTTCCGTCGGGACCGACGTCGAAGGTGCCGCCATCCGGCACGACGACCGGGCCGCTCTCGGTGAGAATGGGATATCCGCTCCGATGCAGGAGCGTCCCGTCGAGACCGCGCACCAAGGAGGCGTCCCGCGTGTAGAGCGGTCCCCCGGGGCCCTGCACGGCGAAGAAGCCGCTACCGACCACGGAGAGATCGAGCGGATTGCCGGTGGTTTCGAGCGACGCTTCGGAGAGATCGAGCTGGGTCGTGAGACCGGGAGCCTGCCCGGGTGCCGGAGCCCCCCCGGGCAGAGTCGGGAGCCCGGCGGCGCCGGCCGCCTGTTGGAACGCGAAACGGACCTGCCGGAAACCCGGAGTGCTCACGTTCGCCAGATTGTTCGCGAGGATCTCCTCGGCCCGTTGTGCGGGGCCGAGCGCCGAAGCCGAGACCCACATTCCTCGAATCATGGTCTCCTCCCACTCCCCGGTGGGAAGACACGGACCGTGCCAAGTCGTGCCGGCATCGCCTTCCGAAGACCGGATCGGCGCGCACGATCTCCCCGAAGCATCGTCTCCCGAAGCGGTTGAG
>JAGQHR010000570.1 GCA_020431745.1 Candidatus Eiseniibacteriota bacterium | reverse complement strand
CGGCATCCGCCGCCGCGCCGGCCTCGATGCCGCAGGCCCCGGCCGCGCCGATGGCGCAGCCCATGCCGACGATGCCGGTGTACCAGGTCCCTGCGCGCTCCGGGAAGCTGGAGTCCTATCCGGCGTTCCAGGTCGCCGAATCCCGCACCACGCCCGAGGGACGGATCGACGTCGTCCCGATGGATCGCATGCGCGGCCTGATCGCCGAGCACATGGTGCGCAGCAAGGCGACCTCCCCGCACGTGGCTTCCGTGACGGAAGTCGACATGACGCCGATCGTGCGCCACCGGGAGTCCATGAAGAAAGCGTTCGAGGGGCAGCACGGCTTCAAGCTGACGTACACGCCGTACATCGTGGAAGCCGCGGTCAAAGCCCTTCTCGACTATCCGATGATGAACTCGACGGTCGAGAACGGTCAGATCCTGCTCAAGCGGTTCGTCAACCTGGGAGTGGCGGTCGCGCTCGAGAGCGGTCTCATCGTTCCCGTCGTGCGTCATGCGGAGGAGAAGAACTTCCTCGGGCTCTCGCGGGCGATCGACGACCTCGCCAATCGCGCGCGATCGAAGCAGCTCCGACCCGACGAGGTGGCCGGCGGCACCTTCACGGTCACGAACATGGGGAGCTTCGGCAACCTCTTCGGCATCCCGATCATCAACCAGCCACAGTCGGGGATCCTGGGTGTGGGCGCGATCGTGAAGCGACCGGTGGTGGTGGGCGACGCCATCGCGATCCGCGACATCATGTATCTCAGCCTCTCCTACGATCATCGTCACGTCGACGGGAAGCTGGGAGGGCTCTTCATCCAGCGCGTCCGGCACTATCTGGAGACGTTCGACCCGGCGGCGCATTGAACGACGCCATCCGAGGACGCGGGAGGACGGACGCCATGAGGACCCCAGCCGAACCCGCAGCGGTTCCGCCGGATGAGGGGGCCGCGGAACCGGTCGCGGCGGAACAGCACGGGCCGTCGGCCTCGCCGGCCGCCGCGCCGGGACGCCGGCCGCCGTGGCTCCGCGTGCGTCTACCGCAGTCGGCCGAGTTCGCGCGCACCCGCGGAATCGTCTCTCGCAACCGGCTGCACACCGTCTGCGAGAGCGCGGCCTGCCCGAACATCGGCGAGTGCTGGTCCGCGGGCACGGCGACCTTCATGATCCTCGGCAACGTCTGCACCCGTTCCTGTGGGTTCTGCAACGTGATCACGGGAAAGCCGCCGGAGTACGACGCCGACGAGCCCGACCGGGTGGCCGACGCGATCGCTTCGATGAATCTGGTCCATGTGGTCATCACCTCGGTGGATCGTGACGAACTGCCCGACGGGGGGGCCGAGATCTGGGCTCGCACCATCGAAGCGGTGCGCCGAAAAACGCCGGGCACCCGCATCGAGGTGCTGATCGGGGACTTCAAGGGCGATCCGGAGAGCCTCGCGCGGGTGCTGGACGCTCGGCCCGATGTGCTGGCCCACAACTGCGAGACGGTGCCCCGGCTGCAGCAGACGGTCCGTCCCCAGGCCCGTTACGAGCGGAGCCTCCAGGTGCTCGCGCGCGCCCATGAGGCCGGCTTCGTCACGAAGTCCAGCCTCATGTTGGGGTTGGGGGAGACCAACGACGAGGTCCGCGAGGTGATGCGGGATCTGAGGCAGGCCGGCGTCGATATCCTCACCCTCGGCCAGTACCTGCGACCCGCCGGCACCTCCCGGTCGAGCGCTACGTCACCCCGGAGGAGTTCGCGGAGCTCGCCGAGGAGGCGCGCGGCCTGGCTTTCGCGCACGTGGAGAGCGGACCGTTGGTCCGCAGCTCTTATCATGCCGAGCGAGCCGAAGGCGCATTCGAACGTTTTTTCGGTTGACGCTCGAACGTGCGTTCGGTAAGGTTCCGGACGTCGCCAGAAGGCACGGCATCCCTCCGTGCGGCGACGTGGTTCCCACCTTTCCCCCCAGAGAGGTGCGAACGAAGCCCTGAACGAAACGAGGGGACCGGGATCCGTCGTCGGCGCCCCTGCCGGTGACGATCCCGGACCAACTCGGACATTGTGGTTTTTTGACTCACGGACGGCGCCGGAGTCGCGGGATGCGGACGAGCCCGGCCGGGATGGGGAGGATGCAGTGAAGAACCTGACCTCGAAGCAAAAGGCGATCCTGCAGTACATCGTCGACCGGGTCGAAGATCCGGGGCGGTTTCCTTCCTACCGCGAGATTGGCGCGGCGTTTCGCCTCCGATCGGTCGCCACGGTCGCCCAGCATCTGCGGGCGCTCGAGGAGAAGGGATTCCTGCGTCGGGACGGCCGGAAGCTGATCGTCCCGTCCAACCTCCGGCGGGACCGTGGGGTCGCGATTCTGGGACCGGTCCGCGCCGGAGAGCCGCTCTCCGCCTTTGCCAACTTCGAAGGGCACCTCCGTCTCGAAGACTTCACGCGGGGGGGCGAGCTCTTCGCGGTCCGCGTGCAGGGGGACAGCATGATCGAGGAGGGCATCCTCGAAGGGGACTTCGTGCTCGTGGAGCCCTCTGAGACGGCCCGCAGTGGGGAGATGGTCGTCGCCTACGTGGGCGAGGACCAGGCCTGCACCGTCAAGCGCTACCACAAGGCCGAGGGAGCCGTGGAGCTGCGTCCCGCCAATCCCCGATATCAGCCGATCCGGGTCCAGGGAGATCCGTACTTCCGTCTGGCCGGTCGTGTGGTCGGTGTCGTTCGCAGGGTCTGAGGGAAACGCCTACCCGAACCACCGGTTTTCGATCGAGACGGTGACTGACCGCGGGCCACACGCGCGACCCACGGTCATCTGGAACGAATCGGCGGCTTTTCCGATTCAGCGAACCCGGAGCAGCTTGATTTCCGTCCCTGAGGAGCGGCCCGTGTCCAGGCGCGTCCGTACGAAGTAGATCCCCGCCGGTACCTCCCGTCCCGAGGCGTCCCGTCCGTCCCAGCTCCAGGATGCTCCCTCGACCGGTGTCGCGAGCTCCCGGACGACTCGACCGGTCACGTCGAGAATGCGCACCGGGGTTTGGGTCCCGTTCGGCAGGCGAAGCTCCACCGTGCTCTGGAACGGGTTCGGCCACGCCGTCGCATCCTTCTCGTGAACGCGGAGGGAACGGGGCCCGAAGAACTCCGAGGTTCCGTTGCGGTCCACCGCCTCCAGCCAATAGCCGACGAACCCGCTCGGCGCCGCCGCATCGAGGTAGGAATACGTTCCGTTCGGGCTCGTGATCGGAGCGACGGTCAATCGCTCGGCCGTCGCATCGGGGCGGGCTCCCACGTCGGCGGATTCTCCCAACTGACGCCAGATGTGGAATCCCGAGAAGTCGAGCTCGCTCGAGGTTTGCCAGGCGAGGTGG
>JAGQHR010000569.1 GCA_020431745.1 Candidatus Eiseniibacteriota bacterium | reverse complement strand
GTTCCCGATCAGTCGATCATCAGGACCTTGCGCGCACGCTCTTCCGCACCGACCCGAACCTGATAGAAGTAGACGCCGCCCGCGACGCGCTCGCCGGCATCGTCCCGGCCATCCCAGGTAACGAAGTGGAGCCCGGCGCCGCGCGACTCTCCGTGCACGAGGGTGCGGATCTTGCGTCCGCTCGCATCGAAGACCTCGACGTCCACCGGAGCGGAGCCGTCGGTCTGGAACCGGATCGTGGTCTCAGGCGAGAACGGATTCGGATAGCTGGAGAGCTGACCCACGCCGCTCGTGGCAACCGTGGTCTCGGGCACGTCGGTCGAGGCCGATTGCACGGCGTTCGCGACCAGCGAGAACGACTGCGGTCCGTCCGGCACGAGGAACCCGCGCACGTGCAGCTTCCAGATCCCGTCCTCCGGCGAGTCGACCAGGACCTGCTCGACGTTGTTGATGTGGTCCGCACCCAGGGTCGCGTTGTTGGCCGGATTGGCCGGATCGAGCAGCCAAGGATCGTGGAGTGCGCCCGACGGAGACTCCAGCTGCAGATCGAGGTCGTTGACCAGCTCCTTCGCCGCGAGCAGCTCGCCGGGAACGTCGTCCCACGCGATGCTCGCTTTGAGGACGGACAGACCCTGCACGTCGACCTCGTAGACCCTCTCCTGATCCTGCGCGATCGACGCAGCGATCCGCAGATAGTCGTTGCGCAGATGATCCATCAGCTCGGTCGCGTGGACCTCGCCGAAGCCGAACTGATAGTCCGGTCCCGGATTGCCCAGATCACGCGCCGTGTTCACGACCAGCGCCTTGACCATGCTGGGTCGCGGCGGGGAGAAGGTCCAGATCGACTGTCCCTGCTCCCGCAGAAGAGCGACCACTCCCGCGACGGCCGGCGTCGCCATCGACGTGCCGCAGGAGACGCCGTAGCCCGACCCCGGCACCGTCGAGGTCACACCGCCGTCGTCGTTCGTCTGGCAGCCGGGACCGCAGACGTCGGGACGCAGGCGACCGTCATCGACCGGGCCCCAGGAGGAGAACCAGGTCATGCTGCGATCGTTGGAGTTGGTGGCGCCGACCACGATTGGATTCTTGGCCGTGGCCGGCACGCCGGTCGTGTAGTACTGGTTGCCGCACCGGGTCGTCTGCCGCTCGTTGCCGGCCGCCCAGAGGCTGAGGAACGGCGCACCGAAGGTCTCGCCGACCGCGATTGCATCGAGCAGCTGGGCCGTCAGCTCGTAGTCCCCTTCCCAATCGCAGTCGTAGCCGTTGGTGGCGATGTTGGCTCCCAGTGAGTTGGTGGCAAACATCGCTCCGTAGGTGCGGAAGCCTTCCTCGTAGTTTTCCGCGATGTCCTGCGGGCTGTTGTAGAGGCAGAACGGGGAGCACGACTCGTACATGTACGAGGTGATCTTGGTCGCCGGGGCCATCCCCGCGTAGGTTCCACCCGAGTTCTGACCGCTACCTCCGACGGTTCCCGCGACGTGCGTGCCGTGGCTGCCGATGCCGCCGCTCTCGCCCCAGGTCACGCGGGAGCCGAAGTCCGGGTGATTCCGATCGACGAGCCCAGCGTCATAGACGAGGACGTTCGAGCCCGCGCCGGTCAGCGCGTACGGCGCCTGGTTGACCGCGCTCACCTCCATCGCGCTCCGCACCGAGTTGTTCACTTCGGTGAGCGGAGGCGAGATCAGCGAGACGTACCGCACCTCGTCCGTCTGCACGAGATCGGCGAGATCGGCCGGATCGAAGGCAGCGATCTGCGTCTGCACGCTGGGAATCCAGTCGCCGAGCTCGGCGCCGAACGTTTCCAGCAGGCCGCGTGCCGTGCTTTGGACGACATCCCGATGGAACTGCACCGCGAAGATGCGCCGGCCGCCGGGGTACTGCGTCCACTCGGGATAGGCCTCGGCCTGCACGCGCGGCGAGAGCTTCGTCACCTCATCGAGCGGCGCCATCCAGCGCACGCCCAGGCTCGTCAGAGCCGCAGCGTCCAGATCGGTCGCGACGAGGGCATAGAACGCCCGCTCCGGCACGTAGCCCTGCAGCATGAGCCCACGATCGGCCAACGCCGCCCGCTCCTCTGCCGTCGGCACCTCTGCGAGCTGCACCAGGACATGGGCAGCGCTCCGGTCCGCGAACGACCGCAGATAGGCGACGCCGTCCGCGACATCCCCCGCCGGGGGAATGAACGACTCCCCCTCCAGCCGGAGGAGGTACTGGAATTCCTCGCCATCCGCAGCGGCGGCCGTACCGGCGCCGAGCCCAGCCCCCAGCAGAAGCGTCAAGAGGGCTCCCGCGACGATACCGGCGTTCCTACCCGACCGGTCGCGCATGCCGTAGACGGGGACCGTCGCGTTCCTCTCGGGGGCTTCCCCCGGTGCCGGACGGGACTCGGCATTCGATCCCGTCGTTCCCGAGGCTTCCTTGAATCGGGCAGCTCTGGCTCCCATCGTGTCGTTCCCTCCGCATCGTCAACAATTCGAGTGGGTTGGCCCCTTCTGCAGGGCGGGCGTGGTGATGGTCTCCGAAGGTGCGATCGCACCGTGCGTCAGCGTGCAGTCCGGATCGCCGGACCGATCGCCCGACAAGGCACCCGGGATGCCGCCCTACGATTGTAACGCGGTAGTCGGATCGGACAAAGCGCCCCGACCTTGGGATCCGATCCGGGTCTCCGTGCTCCGGACCCGGATGATTGCCACACCTCCGAGCATTTGGGAGTCTCGACGCTGCGGGCCGCCGCGTTCCCGCCGAAACGGTTCCTCGGGCCGGAAGAAGAAGTCGAGCGAGTCCGGGAACCTCCGTCGTGCGGGCGCCGTTCACCGCTTGACCGCATGGTGCCGCAACCCGGGATGGCCGCCTGGAATTGGGAAGGCCTTGCCGGAGATCCGATCCGAACCCGCGCGGAGGAACGGACCGCATTGAACCTCTCCTGGAATAGGAATCATCTCGCCCTCGCAAGGCGCGCGGTGCAATCGACGAGGAAGCTCCATACCGAAGCCATCGCCGCGCTGGCAGCAGCGTGTCTCGGCCAGAGTTGCTCGGATTCGCCGACGCCGCCAGATCCGACGCCCCCCGTCTCTTGGGGTACGCCTATCGCGTGCGATTCGTTGTGGAGCCCACCCGTGGAGGCGCTCCGATCGCTCGACGAACGAGCGGACGTCAGCTCGCTCGGGGAAGTCGTCTATGTGCACCACGCGACATCGATTCCCGACAGGGATGCTCACGGAGATCTCCAGAATTGGATCTTGGAACCCGAAACGGGGAACCGACGCTACTTGGGTGCGGCAGGCGATCCGGCGTGGGATTCCTCGGGACGGAAGCTCTGCTTGGTCAGC
>JAGQHR010000568.1 GCA_020431745.1 Candidatus Eiseniibacteriota bacterium | reverse complement strand
CTGCGTCACCGCGGGCGGAGGTCGGCCGACCGCACACCCGCCGCGCGCCGGAACGCGCCGACCGGAACCTCTTCTTCCAGCCAAAGCGACAATGAAAGCGCGGCCTGCTCCAGAAGCGGACCCAGTCCATCGGACGCGGGCTTCCCATGTCGGCGGGCCGCTCGACAAATCCGGTCGCGGCCGTCGCCGTAGTTGAGGTCCAGCACGACGGCGTCGCTGCGCATCGTCCGCCAAAAGGCCATCGGCAGGATCGCCTCCGGTGGGAGCGTCGAAACCCAGGTCCGAACCCCGTGGACCTGCGCGGCGGGCAGCGCGCCGCCGCTGCCTGCCACCTGCTTCCAGTCGCACACGCTCGGACCGTTCCCGGGCAGATCCCGGGCGTGGTGTCGCCAATCCGCCAACATCCGGGCGACCGCACGCGGCCTCCGGGTCCAGACGCTCGCGATCGGCAGCCCGTCCTGCCAGCAACGATGCACGATGCTTCGCGCGGCCGGGCCGAAGCCGAGGACTCCGATCGGGGACCGCGTCAGCCCGGATCGTTCCAGCCACCGGACGACCCCCGCTCCATCCGTGCCGGTGCCGCGCGGCCGGCCCCGACCGACCAGCACCGTGTTGACCATCCGCGTGCGTTGCGTTTCCCGATCGAGCGGCTCGATCCAGCGATAGACCCGCTCTTTGTACGGCGTCGTGACGTTGAACCCGACGAAGCCGAGATCGCGCGCCATCTCGACGAAGCGGCGAAGTCGCGCGTTCGACACCGGCACCGGAACGTACAGCAGGTTCCGGTCCAACGCCCGGAGAACGGCGCTGTGGAGCGACGGCGAGCGCGAGTGCGCGAGCGGGTCTCCGACGATGCCGAGCAGCCGTGTCCGGCCGTCCGGAGGCTCACGTCGCGTCTTCAATGATCGAACCGATGCACGGCGGCGTTTCCCATCTGCCCGATCATCGCCATGACGGTGAGCAGAAAGGACCCTCCGTAGCTGAGCAGCGGCAACGGCAAGCCCGTCACCGGAAACAATCCCATCGTCATCGCGATGTTGACGGCGGCGTGATAGAAGATGAGCCCCCCTCCCCCCAACAGGAGCAGCGACGCAAACGGACTGCGGCAGACGGTGGCGACCTGGACCGCGCGCAGCACGAACGCGAGGAACAGCAGGACGACAAGCCCCGCGCCGATGAACCCCCACTCCTCCCCGACCACGGAGAAGATGAAATCGTTGTGCTGCATCGGCAGGAACGCGAGCGCCTTCTGGCTGCCCTGCAGATACCCCTTGCCGAGGGTTTGGCCCGATCCGATCGCGATGCGGGACTGCAGTACCTGCCACCCGGTTCCGGAGGGGTCCGCTCCGGGGTCGAAGAAGGTATGGATGCGGGCCTGCTGGTACGGCTCCAGCTGCGCGATCGCGCGCGGCGCCCCCCAATGGAGTCCGGCATGCAGGATGAGGAAGAGTCCGAGCACCATCCACGGCAGCCGCGCTCGCAGGAAGAGCACCGCGGAAAGGAGGAGGAACACGGCCCAGAGCACGTGATGTTGGAGCAGCAGCAACCCCACGAACGGGGAAAGCATCACGAAGAGGAGCATCCGTGAGAGCCCGGCGAAGAACAGCATCGGCAGGGCCAACGCGGGAAAGGCCGCCGCGGTGGAGAGGTCGGGTTGGCGGAGCACCAACGCCATGGGAAGCGCGACCAGACCGAACGCGATCAGAACCGAACCCGCGCGGGAGAGGTCCACCCGCTTGTTCCCGAGGTAGCGTGCGAGCGCGGCCAACAGCGCCAGCTTGGCGAACTCGGACGGCTGGAAGCGCAGCGGCCCGACCACGAACCACCGCTTGGACCCGTGGCTCGCATCGCCCACGAGAAGCACCAGCACGAGCAGCAGAAGCGCCGCACCGTACACGAGATAGGCCCAGTCTTCCCACAGGCGCAGCGGCAGAACGAAGAAGAAGACGAAAACGGCGAGCCCCAGACCGACGTAGATCAGGTGCCGTTGGAAGTAGAGGCCCGCGCCCCCCGCCGCGACGTGGGTCGCGCTGTACACCGTGACCAATCCCAGCAACAGGAGGAGCAACGCCGGCAGGAGGAGCACCCAATCGGTGCGCCGTTGGTAGAGACGGAAGTTCACGGCGTTACTCCGGCCGTGATCGCGCTTCCGGTCCAGCCCGTACCGGGGGAACCGTCCGCAACGCCCGACTCCCCGCCGGAGGCGGTCGCCCGCCCGTCCGCGGCGATGTCGGTCTCCGTCCCGAAAACCGACACCCGGGGGACCGGTGCGGAGAGGAGATCCGCGCGATTCGGGTCGTCCGCCAGCTCCCATCCCAGCGACGCCGATTCGCCGCCGAGGAAGAACTCCTCCATCACCTTCTGCGCGACCGGAGCCGCCACCGAGCCGCCGTGCCCGCTCTCTTCCGCGATCACCACCACGACGATGCGAGGCGCATCGGCCGGCGCGTAGCACGCGAAGAGCGCGTGGTCCTTGCCGGACGGGTTCTCGGCCGTGCCCGTCTTTCCCGCGATCCGGACCTCCCCCACCTTCGCCTTCTTGCCGGTGCCCTCGGCGTGCATCACCACGCTCTCCAACCCCTCGCGCACGATCTGCAGATTCTCCGCCGAAACGGGCAGTCGGCCCGCGCGCCAGTCGTCTTGTCGGGTGTCCCGCAGGATCGTCCCGTCGGGGGCCTGGATCTCCAGCAGCAGGTGCGGCTGGTAGAGCTGACCACGCGCCCCCATGCCGGCGTAAAAGCGCGCCAGCGCGATGGGCGAGATCAGGAGCTCTCCCTGTCCGATGGCGAGGTTCAAGACCACACCCTTGCCCCAGCCGTCCCGGTGCTCCCGATACCACACGGCATCGGGAATGAGGTCGGTACGCTCGCCCGGGATGTCGATCCCCGTGCGGTCGGCCAATCCGAAGCGATGGGCATAATCCGAAAGCTGCTCCATCCCGAGCCGCAATCCGACCTGGTAGTAGTAGACGTCGCACGACTGTCGGAGCGCGCCGTCCTCGTCGAGCGATCCGTGGCCGGCCCGCTTCCAGCAACCGAACCGGCGATTGCCGAACTGATACGAGCCGTAGCAAGGATCCAACCGGGTGCTGCGTGCGATCACACCGGACTGCAGCGCGGCCAGACTCGTCACCGCCTTGAAGGTCGACCCCGGTGGATAGGTCGAGGAGATCGCGCGATTGTGCTGGGGCTTGTCCGGCGCGAGGAGGCTCTTGTACTCCTCCGGGGAAAGGCCGCCCACGAAGACGTTGGGATCGAAGCCCGGCTGGCTCGCGAGCGCGAGCACCTCCCCGTTCTCCGGATCGAGCGCGACCACGCACGCCGGAGGCGGATC
>JAGQHR010000567.1 GCA_020431745.1 Candidatus Eiseniibacteriota bacterium | reverse complement strand
CGTTCGCCCAGACCACCTGGAGGGGAACGAGCCACCAAAGCGTGCGCCGCCGCCCGTCGAGCAGGATCCCGATCGCGATCAGCCAAAGGAGGTGCGAGATGAGATCGGGGCGGTCCACGAATCGTTCATGCGAGATCGCGGTGAAGAGAACGAGGCCACCCAGGCAGCCGAACCAGGATGCCCCGTGGCGGCGCGCCAACGCGATGCCGAGCGCCGCCGTGGCCAGGATCGTCGCAGTGCGGGAAAGGACGAGCGCGGCCGGACCGAGGTGATCGTAGGCCCAGGCGGTGGACACCTGGTAGAGCCAGTAGCTGTAGGCATAGCGCAGGACCCCGGGCGCCTGTCCCCAGGTCTCGGTCCGGGCGGCCCCGAAGTCCGACTGCAGCAGCCGTCCCCACGCGATGTGGAAGCCCAGATCGGGATCGGTGATCGGGAGGAGGGCGAGCGCCCCCGTCACCACCGCCCAGAGTCCGAGGGCGACGGTGGGCAGCCATCGCCCCGGCGACGAGGGAACGGGCTCAGTCGGCGGAGTCAACCGGGACCAACTCCGCGCGGTTCGCCCGGAAGACGCTCGGGATCGACGAGGTCCGGACAGACGTATCGAGCCCGGCGAAGCGCTCCGTGCGAGCCGCCCCCGGCAACGGACGCGTCCAGGTCTCGGTTCCGAACGTCTCGCGTGCTCCGAAGAAGTCGTCGTCCGAATGCTGCGAGACCGCGTAGATGCCGTAGGCGAATCCACCGAAGGTCCCGAGGACGATGCCCCACCGGACGGAGTCGTCTCGCTTGTCGGAATCGACGACGAGCGCGGTCACGCCACCGAGGACGAGGCCGACCAGGCCGCCGAGCAGCGATGACTTCGCGATCGTGAGGAGCGGTGTGCTCGCATCCTCGGCGTGCGCGGTGGATACGAGAGGGGGCGCGAATCCCGCCAGCATCAGCGTCAGTGCGACGACCGCGGTGACGCGTCGCGTTCCAGGCCGGAATCCCATGGCTGTGCTCTCCTTCGCGCGGTTGCGTAGCGTTTCCGTCGTCCGCCGCGCGGAACGGACGACGCCGTTCGGATCCTTCCCTCCCGGAGCGTCCTTCATCCGGCCCAATCCCTGGATGCCGCTTCGAGACGTCCTCGCTCGGCTGCTACGCTACGCGAAGGCACGGACCCCCGCAAGGGGAGCCTTGTCCAAGTCACTGTCCCACTGTGGATTGACTCGCTCGTCGTCAGGTCTCTGCGGACCTGGGGCAGGGCCGACCCGGCGCGGCCCGGACCGGAGGACCCCGTCGCCGCGACTTGCGAGGCACGGTTCGCGCGTGCTAGTTTGCTGATGACCAAAGGTTACCTGGAAGCGATCCAAGATACTTTCCTACAACCAGTTGCGGAATTATGAGGAGCGCGCCCGTGTCCCGTGGGTTCGTCCACCTGCATACCCATTCCCACTACAGCCTGCTTTCCGGGGCCTGCCGCATCGACGACCTCGTCCGTTCCGCCAAAGAGCTGGGGATGGAATCGATCGCGCTCACCGATCAGGGCAACCTCTTCGGTGTCGTCGAGTTCTACGAAGCCGCCCAGGCGGCGGGAATCCGGCCGATCGTGGGATGCGAGCTGTACCTGTCGCCCCGCGAAGGCACGGGCGGAACCGCGACGGCGACCACCCACCACGTGCATGGAAACGGGCACGGTCCCGACCCGAGCGGACGCGAGCCCGTCCCGCCGGCGCTCGTGCTGCTGGCGAAGGACGATGTCGGCTATCGGAATCTGATGAAGCTCTCCAGCTTCGGGTATCTGGAAGGGCACGGGGTCAAGCCGACGGTCACGCGCGACCAGTTGGCGGAGCACGCGGCCGGTCTGATCGCGCTTTCGGGTTCGTGGAACGGCGAAATCTCCCAGCATCTTCTGGCGGGTCGTTTCGACCAGGCCCGAACCGCCGGCCTCTGGTACCGCGAGGTGTTCGGGTCGGATTGCTACCTGGAGCTGGTCGATCACGGTTTGCCGGAGCATCGCGTGCTCGTCGCGCGCCTCGTCGATCTCGGACGCGAGCTCGACCTGCCGCTCGTGGCCACCAACCATGTGCACTACCTGGCGGAGCACCATGCCGACGCCCACGATGCGCTCCTCTGCATCCAGAGCGGCGCCCTCCAGAGCGACGAGTCGCGTTTCCGATTCTCGACGCGCGAGATGTACCTCAAGACCCCCGAGCAGATGCAGGACCTCTTCCGCGAGTTTCCCGAGGCCGTCGCCAACAGCGAGCGCATCGCCGAGCAGTGCGCGGTCGAGCTCG
Organism: Candidatus Eiseniibacteriota bacterium; assembly: GCA_020431745.1. Lineage (GTDB taxonomy): Bacteria > Eisenbacteria > RBG-16-71-46 > CAIMUX01 > CAIMUX01 > JAGQHR01. Next base: position 1,063 of record JAGQHR010000567.1, on the reverse strand, counting down.
AGTTCGGCAATCTGAAGCTCCCCCCGTTCCCGTGCCCACCGGAGTTCGCGTCGCTCGATGACTACCTGGCCCACCTTTGCCGGATCGGAATGAAGGACCGCTATCGCGAGATCACGCCGGCGTTGGAGGAACGGCTCGCCTTCGAGCTCGGCACCATCCGCACCATGGGCTACTCCGGGTACTTCCTCATCGTGATGGACTTCATCCGCTACGCGCGCTCGATCGGCGTGCCGGTCGGCCCGGGTCGTGGATCCGCGGCGGGGAGCCTGGTCTCCTATTGTCTGGGGATCACCAACATCGATCCCCTGAAGTACCAGCTGCTCTTCGAGCGCTTCCTCAACCCGGAGCGGGTTTCGATGCCGGATATCGACGTCGACTTCTCCGACCGCGGCCGCGGCCGCGTCATCCAGTACGTCGTCGAAAAGTACGGCGCCGAGAACGTCTGCCAGATCATCACTTTCGGAACGATGGCGGCCCGGGCGGCGGTGCGTGACGTCGGACGTGTCATGGGCATGCCCTACGCCGAGGTCGACCGTCTGGCCAAGACGGTTCCTGCGGAGATCGGGATCAAGCTGAACAAGGCGCTGGAACAATCGCCGGATTTGCGCAGCCGCTACGAGGCCGATCCCCGGGTGCGTGAGCTCATCAACACCGCGCAAGTGCTGGAGGGGCTCTCCCGGCATGCCTCCACCCATGCCGCCGGGGTCATCATCACACCGTCGGCGCTCACCGAATACGTTCCGCTCTACCGCTCGCACGAAGACGAAGTCACGACGCAGTTCGACATGAACGCGTGCGACAAGATCGGCCTCCTCAAGATGGACTTCCTCGGCCTCCGGACGCTGACCGTGCTGGAGGACTGCCTGCTCTATCTCCACCAACGGGGCGTGGAGGTGGACCTGGAGGCGCTGCCTCTCGACGATCCCGCGACGTACGCGCTCTTCTCGAATGGCGAGACCGTGGGAATCTTCCAGTTCGAGAGCTCGGGCATGACCGAGTACCTGCGCAAGCTCAAGCCGAACGCGATCGAAGATCTCATCGCGATGAACGCGCTCTACCGTCC
>JAGQHR010000056.1 GCA_020431745.1 Candidatus Eiseniibacteriota bacterium | reverse complement strand
AGCGCGTTCGCGCTCGCGAACCTGTGGCACGATTTCGATAACGACGGCGACCTCGACTGCTTCATCACGTACGACAACAAGAGCCCCGAGTACTTCGACAACGACGGCGACGGAGAGATCAACGAGGACGATCCCGGCGGGTACGATCCGAACCGGAACTGGCCCTGGCTCTGGCAACCGGAGGGGATCCAGTACGGGGCGCACGACTACCCGTTCTCGTTGCCGGAGACGAGGGCGGTCGGGGAGTTCGTGCTCGCGCATCCGAACATCGCCGCGGCGCAGACCTACCACAACAACGGGGGGATGATCCTTCGTTCACCGGGCTCGGAGTCCGCCCGCATGGAGCGTGCGGACGACGACCTCTTCGCGTTCATCGGGGAGCGCGGCGAGTCGATGCTGCCCGGATATCATTCCTACGTCCTGTGGAAAGACCTCTATCAAGTCTGGGGCGGCGAGCTCGACTGGTTCTACGGTGCGCTCGGTGTCGTCTGCTTCTCCAACGAGCTGTGGACCGAGGAGAATCTCTATCGGAAGGACCTCGGCGAGGGCGACGAAGGACGGGAACGCCGCGCGGCGTTCCTGCGCTACCTGCTCCAGAACCAGGGCGTGGTCCCGTGGCACGAGATCGACCATCCCGACTACGGAAAAGTCGAGGTGGGAGGGACGGTCAAGGCGTTCGGCCGGGTGCCACCCTCCTTCCTCCTGGAGGAAGAGCTGCACCGGAACATGGCCTTCACCCTCTACCATGCCGAAGCGATGCCGTTGATCTCGATCGGGGAGGTGGAAGTGAGCGCCGTCGGCAACGGGCTCTCGCGCATCCGCGTCGGGATCGACAACTCCGGGATCATCCCGACGCGTCTGCATCAGGACGTCCGCCACGAGATCACGGCGAAGAACTCCGTCCAGCTCGCAGGGCTACGCGTCCTCGCCGCAGGGGAGGTTCCCGATCCGCACCGGTCCGACGTGCGCTGGCAGCACGGCCGGCCCGAGCGGCTCCTGGTCGAAACCCTGGGTGGACTGTCACGGACCTGGGTCGAGTTCCTGGTCGCCGGATCGGGAAACGCACGGATCCGGGTCGACGCGCTGCGTGGCGGGACCGCCGAGCGCACCGTTTCGGTTCCTTGAGCCGCGAGCGGCGGCGCACGGGGAGGAGCAGTTGCAGTCGGGGGTGCTCGTCATCATCCCGGCCTTTCACGAGGCCGAGTCCTTGCCGGCGCTGTTGCCGAGGATCGCGGCGGCGCTTCCCGACGCCGACGTCCTCGTGATCGACGACGGCTCCCGCGACTCCACCAGCGCGGTGGCCCGCGCCGGAGGCGCCCGCGTCGCCCGTCATCCGATCAATCTCGGATACGGAGCAGCCATCCAGACGGGCTATCGCTACGCGACCCGCCACGGCTATCGCGCGGTGCTGCAAATCGACGCCGATGGTCAGCACGATCCGGCGTCGCTGGGCGATCTGCTGCGAACGCTCGACGAGGGGTGGGACTTGGTACTGGGGTCGCGCTTCCTCAGCGGGGCGCGCAGCTACCGGGCCCCTTGGGTGCGGCGCCTGGGGATGCGGTTCTTCGGTGCGGTTTCCAGCGCGGTCCTCGGCCGGCGCATCACGGACCCGACAACCGGCTTTCAGGCGCTCGGAGCGAGCCTCGTCCGCTACTATGCCGAGGGCCGGTTCTTCCCGCCCGACTATCCGGATGCCGACGTCCTGATCCGCGTCGGCAAGGCCGGGTTTCGCGTGACCGAGATTCCCGTGACGATGTACGAGAAGGACGGACCCTCGATGCATTCCGGGCTCCGGCCCATCTACTACGTGATGAAGATGGTGCTCTCGATCCTGCTGGTGCTCACGCTCTCACCGCCGGCGCGCCTGCGTGAGAAAGGTTGACGCGCACACCGATGACGTTGGAAGCCAGACTGTTCGTGGCCGGGCTGGGGATCGCCCTCCTGGTCGTGATCCTGCGGGCGCTGCGGACGCATCGCCTCCGGTATGAGTATTCGCTGCTCTGGATCCTCCTCGGGGCCGGCCTGATCGTCCTGGCCGCGCTCCAGCCGACCGCGGACGCGATCGCGCGCTGGGTGGGAATCGACTATCCGCCCGCGTTCTATCTGCTGCTCTGTCTCTTCGTGATCCTGCTCCTGCTGTTCCATCTCTCGCTCAAGCTCTCGGTGCTAGGCGATCAGATGAAGGATCTCGCGCAGCAGATCGCGATCATCACCGCCGAGTCCGGGAGCGCCGCCCCCGAGGTCGGACGATCTTCCAAGCCCGGAACCGGTGACGGGCCCGCGACCGCGCCGGTCGGTGGGGAACCCGCATGAGCATCGACAAGATCGAAGGGATCTTCGGATCCGGAGGCTCGCTCTCCAAGGTCCTCGCCCCGGAGTACGAGTGGCGTCCCCAGCAGCTGGAGATGGCCCGCACCGTCGGGCGCACGCTCGAGCATGGCGGCGCGCTCCTGGTGGAAGCGCCCACCGGAGTGGGCAAGTCTCTCAGCTACCTCGTCCCCGGTATCCTCTGGGCCATCCGGAACGACGGCCCCTGCGTCGTGTCCACCTACACGAAGCAGCTCCAGGATCAGATTCTGAACAAGGAGCTGCCGCGGCTGCAGCGGGTCATCGACCGCACCGTCCGCATCGTCGTCCTCAAAGGGCGATCGAGCTACTTGTGCCGGCAACGTTGGGATCATTTCGTCGCCGAACAGGGCGGCACCGTCGAGGGCGAGCGGGTGCAGAACGCCCTCCAGCATTGGGTCGACTACACGGACACGGGTGACTTCGCGGACGCGCCTCCGATCGCCCCGGCCGACCTGCGGGTGCTCGAACGGATCTGTTCCGACGATCGGTTCTGTGCGACACAGCGCTGCAAGCCGGAGACCGGCTGCTTCTACAAGCTGTCCCGCCGCGAGGCGAAGCAGGCCCACCTGGTGGTCGTGAACCACGCGCTTCTCATGACCGACCTCTTCGGAGGACGCGGGGGCCTGCCCGAGTTCGACACCCTGATCATCGACGAGGCGCACCACCTGGAGCGTGCCGCCGCGCAGCCGCTCTCCTTTTCGGTGACCGACCGGAGCCTGGAGCTGGTCCTGCGCGCGCTGGGAGGACGGGGCGAACCCGGGGTCACCGACGACTTGCGGAAGGTCGCCCGGGTCGCGATGAGCACCGTGTCGCGGCGACCATATCTGGACAAGCTGCGCGGCCTCGAGAGCGAAACGGCCGAGGTCATCCAGGAGGTGCGTCGGTTCTGGATCGAGCTGCAGGCCCGGCCGGACTATCCCGGTCCGAACGAATCGCGACGGTACGATCCGTCCAGCGTCCCTCCGATTCCCGAATCGGGCGCCGGCCTGTGCCGGCTCGTTCGGTCCCAGGTGACCAAGCTTCAGCATGCGCTCATGGAGGTGCGCGAGCAGTTCGACGCGGAGGCGCTGCCCCGCACGGAGACTCTGGCCCTGGCGGAAGCGGAGCGGCGCCTCGAGCGGGTCACGGAGCAGGTCGCTCAGTTGGAAGAGCTCATCACGCCGACCGATCGGCACCGCGTCTACTGGATCGAGGCAGGAGCGGCGGGAACCGAACGGGGGGACCGTCGGGCGCGGACGCGCGGACCCCGAAGCGACGACGATTCCGAGGGAAGCGGCGAGCTCGGAATCGGGGATGATCTCGTTCCGTCAGGTGCGTCGGCGATCCGGACCGTCCCGCTGATGGTGGGGCGCGAGCTGCAGGACCGCCTTTTCCTCAAGAAGCGCTCCGTCGTGCTCACCTCGGCAACGTTGGCCGTCCAGGGCGAGTTTCGGCACGTCGCGGAGCGACTCGGTCAGCGCGAGGGAAACTATGAATCGCTCGCGCTCGCCAGCCCCTTCGACCTCCCCAAGCAGGTCCGCGCGGTCGTGCATACCGAGATGGCGAACCCGAACCAGCCGCAGTTCACGAAGCAGCTGGCCGAGGGAATCATCGAGATCACCAGCGTTCTCCGGAAGAAGACGCTCGTCCTTTTCACCTCCCACGAAGCGCTTCGGCGGGTCGCCGGCCACCTCCGCGAGCCGCTCGCGGCCATGGGCGTCCGCCTGCTCGCGCAGGGGATGGGGGAGGGACGGCATCGTCTCCGGGCCTCCTTCGAGGAGAGCGAGCCCGCCGTGCTTCTCGGCGCCGCGTCGTTCTGGGAGGGTGTCGACTTCCCTGGCCAGGACCTGGAGGTCCTGATCCTGGCCCGCCTGCCCTTCGGCGTGCCGTCCGATCCGGTGGTGCAAGCGCGCTCCGAACGCGCGGAGGCGCAGGGACAGAACGCATTCAACGACTATTACCTGCCCGAGGCGATCCTGCGCTTTCGGCAGGGGTTCGGCCGGCTGATCCGCCGCAGCGGCGATCGCGGGCTCTTCATCGTGGTCGATCCACGCCTGCACCAACGCGGCTACGGCGCTCAGTTCCAGCGCGCGGTGGGGGTGCGCTTCCAACCCATGCCCGGTTGGCGCGAGATCGTGAGCGAGGGTGTTTCCTGGTTCCGTCTCTCCGACGAAGGAGAGTGACGCTCTCCGCCGCCGTCGGGTGGAGCGCGTGCGGCGGGATTCCCCGTGGATTGGTTCCCGCGACGGTTCGTCCTATGATCGCGACTCCGCGCCCCGTTTGCGCCGGAATCGATGAGGCCGGGATGTTTTCCGAGGGAGCTCGACCATGACCACCACCAAGCGAACGATCCGTGCTCCGCGAGGTTCCGCTCTCTCCTGCCGGGCGTGGCCCCAGGAAGCGGCGATGCGGATGATCATGAACAACCTCGATCCCGAGGTCGCGGAGCGGCCGGAGGACCTCGTCGTCTACGGCGGGACCGGCAAGGCCGCGCGCAGCTGGGCGGCGTTCGATGCGATCGTGCGCGAGCTGCAGAGGCTGGGCAGCGACGAGACGTTGCTCGTGCAGTCGGGCAAGCCGGTCGGCGTGTTCCGCACCCATGCGGAAGCGCCCCGCGTCCTCATCGCGAACTCCAACCTGGTGCCGGCCTGGGGGACCTGGGACGTCTTTCGCGAGCTGGAGCGTCAGGGCCTCATCATGTACGGGCAGATGACGGCCGGGTCCTGGATCTACATCGGCACCCAGGGAATCCTGCAAGGTACGCACGAGACGTTCGCGGAAGCCGCCCGCCAGCACTACGGCGGCGATCTGGCGGGGAAGTGGGTTCTGACCGCCGGACTCGGTGGGATGGGGGGCGCGCAACCGCTCGCGGTCACGATGGCCGGAGGCGTCGCGCTCTGTGTGGAGGTCGACCCGCACCGAATCGAGCGTCGTCTCGAGACCCGGTATCTGGACCGCAGCACCACCAGCTTGGAAGAGGCGCTCTCCTGGGTGAAGGAGGCGACCGGCGCCGCCCGAGCGCTTTCGATCGGCCTTCTCGGCAACGCCGCCGAGGTGCTTCCGGAGCTGGTGCGCCGTGGGGTGAAGCCGGACATGGTGACCGACCAGACTTCCGCCCACGATCCGCTCAACGGCTACATCCCCGCGGGCATGCCCTTGGAGACGGCCCTGGCGCTGCGCGAAGGCGATCCGAAGACCTACGTCGCGCGCTCGATGGAGTCGATGGCGACGCACTGTCGAGCGCTGGTGGACTTTCAGAAGACGGGCTGCATCGTCTTCGACTACGGCAACAACCTGCGCGGACAGGCGCGGGACGCCGGCTTCGCCGAGGCCTTTTCGTACCCCGGGTTCGTCCCGGCCTACATCCGTCCGCTCTTCTGTCGGGGCAAGGGCCCGTTCCGTTGGGTCGCGCTTTCCGGGGATCCGGCCGACATCCACCGCACCGATCGCGCGGTGCTGGAGACGTTTCCCGATGACCCCGTGCTCGCGCGCTGGATTCCGCTCGCGCAGGAGCGGGTCGCCTGGCAGGGTCTGCCCGCGCGGATCTGTTGGCTCGGCTATGGGGAACGCGCCCGTTTCGGAAAGGTCCTCAACGATCTGGTACGCCGTGGAGAGATCTCGGCGCCGATCGTGATCGGCCGCGATCATCTCGACTCGGGCTCCGTCGCCTCTCCGTTCCGCGAGACCGAGGCGATGAAGGACGGGAGCGACGCGATCGCGGACTGGCCGATCCTGAACGCACTCGTCAACACCGCGGCCGGCGCGCACTGGATCTCGGTCCATCACGGAGGCGGGGTCGGCATCGGCAACTCGATCCACGCGGGGATGGTGGTGGTCGCCGACGGCAGCGACGAGGCGGAGCGCCGGCTCGAACGCGTGCTCACGACCGATCCGGGTATGGGTGTCGTCCGCCACGTCGACGCGGGCTATGAAGACGCGCTCGCGGAGGCCCGGCGTCACGGGATCCGCATCCCGATGCAGGGTTGATCGACGACGGTGGAGGGCGTCCCGATCACCGGCACGCTCGCCGCGTCCCGAAGGGGGAGTTCCGCGCATGAACGTCGATTGGATCGTTCACAACGCCCGCGAGGTCGTGACGTTGGCCGGCCCGGCCCGACCGCGCTCGGGATCGGAGCAGGGGGAGCTCGGGCTGATCGAGGATGGTGCGATCGCCGTCAAGGGGGACCGGATCGTCGCGATCGGACCGAGCGGGGAGATTCTCCGGGATCACGTCACGGCACCGGAGCATTGTCTCGATGCGGAAGGCGGCGTCGTCCTGCCCGGATTCGTCGACCCGCACACCCATCTGGTCTTCGCGGGCACGCGCGAGCGGGAGTTCGCGATGCGCTGCGCCGGGCAGAGCTACCTCGAGATCGCCGCGGCTGGCGGCGGCATCCGCTCGAGCGTGCGGGCCTTCCGGAGCGCGTCCGACGACGACATCCTGCGTCAATCCCGCCGCCGTCTCGACCGGATGCTCGCGTTCGGAACCACGACCGCAGAGGTCAAGAGCGGGTACGGTCTCGACTCCGAACAGGAGCTGCGCGCGCTCCGGCTCATCGAGCAGCTCGATCGCGAGCACCCCGTCGATCTGGTCAGCACGTTCCTCGGCGCGCACGAGTTTCCCGACGAGTATCGCGAGGATCGAGCCGCCTACGTCGAGCTGGTCGCCGAGAAGATGCTCCCGAGGGTCGCGGCCGAGACCCAGGCGCGCTTCTGCGACGTCTTCTGCGAGCAGGGCGTCTTCGACCGGGACGAGACCGAGACGATCCTGCGGGCGGCGCAGCGCCTCGGGCTCGGGCTCAAGGTTCACGCCGACGAGTTCGCGCCCATCGGTGGGGCCGAGCTGGCCGGGGAGCTCCGGGCGATCTCGGCGGACCATCTGCTGGTGACGACCGACGCCGGGCGGCGGGCGCTGCGCGACGGCGGGGTCATCGCGGTGCTCCTCCCGGGAACCTGTTTCTCGCTGGGCAAGCACGCGTACGCCAATGCACGGAAGATGATCGAGGAGGGGATCCCGGTCGCGTTGGGCACCGACTGCAATCCCGGTTCGTCGATGGTCGATTCGATGCCGTTGGTGCTCGCGCTCGCCTGTCTGGAGATGGGACTCAGTCCCGCCGAGGTTGTGACCGGTGCGACCGTCAATGCCGCGTTCGCGACCGGCGTCGGTGCCGACCGCGGGCGCCTCGAGCCCGGACTCCGGGCCGACTTCCAGGTCCTGGCCGCGCCCTCGTACATCTCGCTCGTCTATCACCTGGGTGGGTCCCACGTCCGGTGGGTGTGGAAAGACGGGCGGCGGGTTCTCTCCGCAGGCGACGCCGCGTAGACGGCTGCGAGGCTTTCCATGCCATGGCTCAAGTGGATCGTGTTCGCGCTCGCGGTCGTCGTGGCCGGATGGCTCGCCTTCGACGGAGCCCACGCCTTCGCTACGGGCGACTACGTCACGCCCAAGGCCGGCACCCATGCGGGGCAGCTCGGCCCCTGGTCGAAGGTCGTCGGCGCGGTCGGGATCGAGCCGCGCTCGACCCTGATGAAGTCCGTGCACCTCGGTCTCGGCCTCGTCTGGCTCGGGACCGCGCTCTGTTTCGTCCTCGGTCTACCCTGGGCCCGCGCCGCGATGCTCGCGTGTGCGGTCGCCGGGCTTTGGTATCTGCCCTTCGGAACGTTCTGCGGGATCGTGCAGATCGTCCTCTTGGGGCTGCTCCTCTCCCGTTTCCGCTGAGCGGCCCGCGCGGCCGGTGGATTTCGCTCCGGGTGCCGAGCCGCAGGTGCGTTACCCTGGGACGGGCGGCCAAGAAGACGGACGGTGACGGAACCTCGGAAAAGGAGTGGTCCACGATGGCGACAGTTCGGGAGGGACAGCGCGGCGTTCTGCTCGTCGTCGACGTTCAGGTCGGCGTGGTCGGCGAGGCGTGGGATGCGCCGCGGATCATCGGAAACTTGGCCCGCCTCGTGGAACGGGCACGCACCGAGAGCGTCCCCGTGATCTGGGTGCAGCACTCGGCGGACGATCTCCCGCAGGACAGCCCCGCCTGGCAGCTCGTGCCCGAGCTCGTGCCCGCGGAAGGCGAGCCGCGGGTCCACAAACGCTTCGAGTCTTCCTTCGAGGAAACGTCTCTCGAGCACGAGCTGGCCCGACTCGGGGCGACGCATATCACGCTCGCCGGAGCCGCCACGAACTGGTGCATCCGCGCCACCGCCTATGGCGCGCTCGATCGCGGCTACGATGTCACCCTCGTCGAGGACGCCCACACCACCGGCTCCTTGGAGTTTTCCGACGGCGTCCGAATCGAGGCTGCCCACATCGTGCGGGAGCTCAACACCGTTTTCACCTGGCTGACCTATCCGGGTCGCAAGAGCGGCACCGCCAAGGCCGCCGAGGTCGTGCTCGGAGGCGCCGCCTAGGACGACACCTTCGAGACCGTCGCTTGGGGGTCTTCGGAGGAGTAGGATCGCACCATGGGAAGGCTCCGGGTACGGATGATCCGGGTCGTGATCGCGTGACCGTTGGAGCCGCCCATCCGGGACCAGGAGCGCGTAACACGCTCCAGTGCAGTAGCTTTGTCATGGAATCCCGCGGCTTGCGACCCAAGTTGGTTCCAACGCGAACCTGTTCGAAAGGAGCCACTGGCCAGCCGTTCGACATACCCTTCGGATCCAGGCGGACCAGACATGCCGGAAGTATGCCCACTTGTCGCAGGGTACTACGCGACACTTGATGTGGATATACTATGTGTGATATTTTTTTCTTGTCGCTGCACTTGTCTCATTGAGACAAGCCCGCGATAGAAGTACCGTGGCCGGCAGTTCCGATCTCTGCACCGGCCAGGATGGCTGGTGCGGCTCACCAGGATGATAGCTAGGCCGTTGGGAGCGGAGCGTCGATATGTCCGAGGATCGTTTCGCTACGACAGTCGATCTAGTCACGGTTGATGAGATAGCGAGTCTTCTAGGGAAACATCGCAGCACGATCTATCGCGTGCTCCAGGAACCCGATGCCCAACGGCGCCGATTGACTGATGAAGCGGGCACCAAGCTGATTCGCCGGGATGCTTTCCTCCAATACTGGTCCGAGCGATCCGCCAGTGGGGAAGGCTTGGCCCAGCGACAGATCGGCAACATTGCTCTGCTGCGCAGTCTTCAGGAGGACCTCTCGTCGGCCGCTCAGGTTGTCAGCAGCTTGGCCAACGACGCTGCCGCACGTACCGAAATAGGCCTCCTCGCTGTGTTCAAGGATAGGATCGAAAAGGGCTGCATGGAACAGATGGAGTCCGCGGTCGCTGAGGCGAAACACATCTGTCTGGCTGGGGTCTCTCTCCGCGATTTTTTCCGGAGTGATTCTCGGATGTTTCGAATCCTGATGAAACGGATTCAGCAGGGGGACGATCTTACGGTTCATGGCGTGGTGCTCCGCCCAGATTCGCAGGCGGCGCAACTTCGATCACTCATCGAAAGCTCAGGTTCGGCTCCAGACACGTCCGCGCGACGACCGCGCGGGGCTTCAAGTTCCCCACCACCGTTCAGGGAGCGTCGATTCTACCGCGATTTCCTCGATACGTTCAGCGGATACATGGCGTTACGCCGGACGGTCCGGGAGGTTGGGGGAAGCCATCATCAGGACGTCAGGGTCCGTGCGATTTCCTATCCGTATCCCTTCTTCCTGTTGGCAGCTTCGTTCGGACGCGGGGCAGGGTCGGGATATCTCCTGGTCCAGGACTACTTGTTGGCTCCAGTCGTACCCGAACCCGATAGCTGCATCGGGTTCCTCCTGCCAGTGTTCAAATACTCGGAGGGGTCAGCGGTATTCCACTATCATCGACAGATGTTCGAGTACTTTGGAGAGTTTTCCAGCGGCGCCAGCTCTCGGACATCATCATTGATTGCCGATGGAGTCTGGCTAGAGGAGTGGTCGGAAAAGCGGCTCGATTCGGTGGTGAAGGAGTTCGACGGGCGTCTCGCTTCCGCCACGGACCCCCCGAAGGGGACGGAACGGAAGCGAGACTACGCTGGGGCCGCAGTGTTTGGCCACTAGTGCAGGACTGTCGAGTGAAGTACGAGGCTTTGACTTCTCCCCGAGTCGGATGCGATTGTCGAGTCCACGGCGGCAACGACGCGAAGGCTCTGCGTCTCAAACCACCGTTGGTCCTTGAGTTCCTGGGTGCGCGCCGACGCGTCCAGGGCGGAATGGAAGGATGCGGTGGCAGCCCGGTCTGTCGCATTCCTCTCTGCGACTTCGCAAGTGAAGTCGCAGAGGGATTTGGGTCCCAGGTGTGTCTGGGTGGGCGGACCACCACAGACCTGGAGTAGAACGACCATCAAGAACCACATAGGTGAGCCCTCCTCATCGGTTGCCCGGAGGAATCAGGGAGCACCCGCGTCAGTTCATAGGTCACGGCCGAGTTCTCGGCCGGCAACAAGAGTGTGCGGAGCCCCCCAGATTGGACCTCCCTCGTCAATTGGCGGTTCAAGCCTCCGGGGGCTCTCGCACCCTAC
>JAGQHR010000566.1 GCA_020431745.1 Candidatus Eiseniibacteriota bacterium | reverse complement strand
ACGATGTAGAGCTCGCCGGTGCCGGTGACCTCGTCGCAGAAACGGATGCAGCGGGTGCAGAGCACACAGCGCTCGGCATCCAGCACGACCCGCGGACCGATCCGTTGCACCTTGCGCTTGTGCACCTTGGCAGTGTCGAGTCGGCTCTGGTACTGGCCGTTCGACATGTAGTAGTCCTGGAGATAGCACTCTCCGGACTGATCACAGATCGGGCAGTCGAGCGGGTGATTCAGGAAGAGAAACTCCAGCACGGCCCGCTGCATCTCCTTGACCCGGTCGGTGTCGGTGCGGAAGGAGAGCCCGTCCTTCGCATAGGAGTTGCAGGCGATCTGGGGCTTGCCGATGCCGTCGATCTCGATGAGGCACATCCGGCAGTTTCCGTCGACCCCGAGGCCCGGGTGGTAGCAGAAGTGGGGGATCTCGACGGAAGCGACACGGGCCGCCTCGATGAGATTGAGCCCTTCCTCGACCTCGACCTCGCGATCGTTCACCTTGATCTTGACTTTCGCCATGCCCTCGCCTCGATCGAACGCGGCCACGCCGCCTGTCCCTGTCTCCGTCCGGCCCGCGGGCCGCCTTCGCTTCGCTCCGTCCGTCCGCGCCGCCGCCGTCAGCGGAAAGACGCGCCCCGCCCTCGCGTCAGTGCGCCGCAGTCAGGAAGTGCGAGCTCGCCCCCCGGATCGGACAACGCCCGGCGCCCGCATGCGCCTCGAACTCCCGCCGGAACTTCTTGAGGAAGCTCTCGGTCGGCATCGCGGCGGCATCGGCGAGCACGCAGATGGTCGTCCCCATCATGTTCTTGGTGATGGAGAGCAGCTTGTCCAGGTCCTGCGCGGTGCCCCCGCCCGCTTCCAACCGGTAGACCAGGTTGCGGATCCAACCGGTCCCCTCGCGACACGGCGTGCACTGACCGCACGACTCGTGCGCGTAGAACTTGAGGATCACGGCGAGCGTCCACACCATGCAGGTGTCCTCGTCCATCACGATCATGCCGCCCGAACCGAGCATCGTCCCGGCCGCGGCGAGCGACTCGTAGTCGAGGTCCACCTGGTCGGCTTCTTCGCCCGTCAACACCGGCACCGAAGAGCCGCCCACGATGTTCGCCTTTTGCCGCTTCCCGTTCCGAATCCCTCCGCAGAGGTCGTGGACGAGCGTCTTGCATGGGAGCCCCAGCGGAATCTCGAAGACGCCCGGTCGGTTCACATGACCGCTCACGCTGAAGAGCTTGGTTCCGGGAGACTTCTCGGTTCCGTACTTCTTGTACTCGGCAGCGCCGTGCTCGAGGATCCAGGTCACGGCCTGGATCGTCTCCACGTTGTTGACCACGGTCGGACAACCGAAAACCCCGATCACGGCCGGGAAGGGCGGCTTGAGACGCGGTTGTCCCTTCTTCCCCTCCAGCGACTCGATGAGACCGGTCTCTTCCCCACAGATGTAGGCCCCGGCTCCGCGATGGATGGTGATGTCGAGCTGGAATCCCTTGCCGCCGACGTTGGTGCCGAGATAGCCCTTGTCGTAGGCCTCCTGCACCGCGTCGCGCAGTCGATAGTAAGGCAGCCCGAACTCCCCGCGGATGTAGACGTAGGCATGGTGGATCCCCACCGCCCAGCAGGTGATGATGATCCCCTCGATGAGCGCGTGCGGGTCCTTTTCCAGGAGATAGCGATCCTTGAACGTTCCGGGCTCGCTTTCGTCCGCGTTCACACAGAGGTACTTGGGCTTCTCGGTCCCTTTCGGGACGAAGCCCCACTTCATCCCGGTCGGGAACCCCGCACCGCCGCGCCCGCGCAGCCCCGAGTCCTTGACCAGCTGGATGACCGCTTCCGGATCCATCGCGAGCGCCTTCGGGAAGGTGCGGTAGCCGCCCGCCTTCTCGTAGGCGGCGAGCGTCCACGATTCCGGATTCTCGAAGTTCCGCGTGAGGAGCTTGACTTCCATGCTCGTTCGCTAGCCCCGCTTCTTCAATGACTCGACGAGCTGGTTCACCCCTTCGGGAGTCAGGGGGCCGTGGAACTCGTCGTTGACCTGGGCCATCGGCGCCATTTCGCAGGCGGCGAGGCATTCGACCTCGGAGAGAGAGAACAGGCCGTCCGCGGTCGTCTCGTTGAGATCGATGCCGAGCTTTTCCCGCAGACAGTCGAGGATGGTTCCGCCGCCCATGAGCATGCACGAAACGTTGGTGCAGAGCTGGACGTGATACTTCCCCATCGGTTTGCGATAGAACATCGTGTAGAAGCTGACCACGCCGTAGACGTGCGAAGGCGGCAGATCGAGGAGCTCCGAGACGTACTCGATGACCTCGGTCGAGATCCAGCCGAACTCTTCCTGTGCCAGCCAGAGCGTGGGCAGCACGGCCGCCTGCTTCGTGGGATACCGCGTCAGCAGGTGCTGGAAGGTCTTCTGGTTCTCCGCGGAGAACTGCACCGGATGCCCCAGGCTCTCGACCTGGCAGGCCTGGCGGGTCGTGATGTCCTCGGTCGGTTTTACGAACGGCTGCATTCGCTTCCCTCGGGCTCTCCGGCGATCCCTGGCCGGAGCCTCACCTGTTCCGCTCGCACCCGGCGAGCCCCTCGCACCCGCACCCGAACCCACCCCGTGCGGCCGCCGTCCGGCCGAAGGAAGCGTCCGGACCGGGGTTTCCTACCGGTCGAGCTCCCCCGCCACCACGTTGAGGCTGCCCAACGCGGCGATCGCATCGGCAATGAGCTCCCCTTCGATGATGTACGGGAACGAAGAGTAGATGTAGAAGCAGGGAGGGCGCACCTTGCACTTATACGGCTTCATCCCCCCGTCGCTCACCACGTAGAAGCCGAGCTCGCCATTGGGCGCTTCCGTGGAGGAATAGACCTCCCCGGCCGGTGGCGAGATCCCGTGCATGACCACTTTGAAGTGTTTGACCAGCCCTTCGATGTTGCCGTAGGTCTGCGCCTTTTCCGGCATCACCGCAAGCGGATGGTCGGAACGGAACGGCCCGTCGGGCAGTCGATCGAGCGCCTGCTCGACGATGCGGGCGCTCTGCTTGATCTCCTCGAAACGCACCATGATGCGGTCGTAGGTATCGCCCTGATGGCCGGAAACGACCTCGAAGTCGTACTGGTCGTAGCCATAGTAGGGTTGACTCTTGCGCAGGTCGTACTCCAGCCCGCACGCCCGCAGGCAGGGACCGGAGAATCCGAAGGAGATCGCGTCGTCGACGCTGATCTTGGCCACCCCGACGGTGCGGTCGATGAAGATCCGGTTACGGGCGACCAGCTTGAGCGTGTCGTCGACGTGCCGCGGGATGTCCCGGAGGAGTCCGCGCACCTGCTCGACGAAGTCGTCGGTGATGTCGTTCCAG
>JAGQHR010000565.1 GCA_020431745.1 Candidatus Eiseniibacteriota bacterium | reverse complement strand
CGATGACGAACGGGGCTGGGCCCGAGCCGCACCGGATTCGGAACAAGTCGGGATCGGGCTCGCCCCCCGGACCGTCGTTGGGGAGGTTGAGGTACTCCAGTGCGAAGTCCCGCATTTCCCATTCGGCTCCGCTGCCCGGCGACTGGAAGGTCACGCCGCCCTCGGCGCGGATGCTGCCCGAGACCAGGCCATAAGGAACGAAGATGCCTCCCTGTACACGGAAGGTGAGATCGGAGCTCTCGGTGATGTCGAAGGAGAGGCCGCGCTCGACCTCGGAAACATCCAGCAGTTGCAGATCCAGCTGACCGACCTTGCCGGCACGGAACCCGCCGACACACCACTCTGGATCGTTGCTCGGTGGCACCGGATGCGTCGGGTCGTTGGCCATCTCGACGATGTCGGTCATCCGGATGCCGTAGCGATCCAGGACATCCTGGTAGAAGTGGAAGGTGATGCGCCCGTCCTGGATCTTCCAAACTTCCTCGGCCGCGGGAGCGGAACGCGCGGCTTGCGACAGGGAGAGGACGGCGACGACGGTGAGAGCGGCGACAGAGGCGAGGCGCGGGAGTCCCTGGTGCATTTCCGTTCCTTTCCGGAGCAACGCGCGGACAGCGTCCGTTGCTCCCAACCCGGAACGTGGGGGGAATCGAGCTCGGGCGAGACGATTCCCGGCACGACAAACGGTGTCGACATCGAAAGGCGGATCACGGCTCGGACTCGGTGCTTGACCGGAGCTCGTGGCGTCGGGCGATAGGGAGGACGCATCGCGCCGGGGGTCGTCTCGGGCGCGCCCTCGTAATCCACCTGGTCAAATCTGCGCCATTCACTATGCGGACCGCCCCGGACATCGGGACAGTCAGGGGAAAGGCGTATCCACCCGCGTGCTGGTACGGATCCCCATCATCAAGCCGGATCTCCCGCCTGCGTCCGCCGCGTTTTCCGGTTCCTTCGGTGACCCCCGATGTCCCCCGACGGGCGTTGGGGCGTACGCTGGATGGCGTCCATGCCCTCGCCCTGTGTGTGTCACCCGATCCTCGAGGGGGACCTGCGTCATGAAGCCAGTGCTGCAAGCGGCTACGGGTGCGACCCCTCCGGCCGACACGATCCGACCGTCCAAATACTCTCGTTGGAGAGCCGCCACGCTCGCCTCGGTCTACGTCCTGATGGCGATCCACATCGCGCATTGGAGGATCGCCGGCCGGACCCTCGCTCCTCTCGAAGTGCACGAGGTGATGTACACGCTGGAGCTGGGAGTGATCACGGCCGGTTTCCTCCTCATGGCCGCGGCCTTCGTGTCAGCCGCCCTGGTGGGCCGTTTCTTCTGCTCCTGGGGTTGCCATCTCCTCGCGGTGGAAGACTTGAGCGCCTGGGCCCTGAAGAAAGTCGGGATCCGGCCACGGCCGATTCGGTCGCGTCTGCTTCTGTTCGTGCCGATCGCGGCGATGTTCTACATGATCGTCTGGCCACAGATCGCGCGGTGGGTGGTCCACACCTGGCCGCGGACCGCGACGTGGCTGGGCGCACGGCCGGACTTCGAGTTGCGCGTCATCACGGATTCGGAAGGCTGGGCCTCCTTCGTCACGACCGACTTCTGGCGGAATCTGCCCGGACCGGTGATCGGCGTCGCGACGCTCCTGGTCTGCGGCTTCCTGGTCGTCTACATGCTGGGTTCACGCTCGTTCTGTACCTACGCCTGTCCCTACGGCGTGATCTTCGGCTTCCTGGATCGATTCGCCCCGGGGCGGCTGGTCCTCAAGGGAGATTGCACCGGCTGTGGGCACTGCACGGCGGTCTGTTCGACGGGTCTACGAGTCCATGAAGAGGTCGAACGCTTCGGCAAGGTGGTGAGCCCCGGCTGTCTCAAGGACCTCGACTGCGTCAGTGCGTGTCCAACGGGCGGCTTGCGGTTCTCGTGGACCAAGCCCGCTCTTTTCGCCTCGTTGTCGCGTCGGAGTCGGCCGCGCGTCCGCTATGGATTCTCCATGGGTGAGGAGATCCTGATGGGGGTCGTGTTCCTGGCCTCGCTTTTCATCTTTCGAGGACTCTACTCGGTCGTGCCGTTCCTCATGACATTGGGCATCGGTGTAGTCCTCGCGGGCTTTGCGGTGCTCACCTGGAGGCTGTATCGGCGCCGGGACCTCTATCTGCACCGACTCCAGTTGAAGAGGCAGGGACACGTGACCAGTCCCGGGAAGGTGTTCGCGGTACTGGCGGTGCTGGTGACGGTGTTTCTGGTCGACAGTGGCTTCGTCCGCTACCACGAGATCGGCACCACGCGGACCTTCGATCGATTGCACGAGGAACAGGCGGGAGCATCGAGCGCGGTGCTGGTGGACGAGGCGCAGGCACACCTTCGGGCACGTGAGCGCTGGGGACTGTTCCGCGCACCCGATCTGGACTGGCGGCAAGCTTCACTCAGCATGTACACCGGTGACTTCGGATCCGCGGAGACCCGACTCCGGCAAATGCTCGCGCGGCATCCGAGGGATTTGGAGGCGCGCGTGCAGCTCGCGCGGACCCTCATCGCGATGCAGCGGCCGAATCAGGCTGAGGCCGAGTTGGAACGGGTGACCTCGGCCCCGGCTCGCTCCGAGTCCGACGGTCCGCGCATGTCGCATCTGCGGGCCGAAGCGAGTGCGCTGTTGGGATCTGTCCGCGCGACATCGCAGGATCCTGCAGGCGCCATCGCAGCCTTCGAGGCCTCCTTGGACGAGGATCCGGCCCAGCCGCAAGTCCACCTCGCGCTTTCCGAGCTGCTCGCTCAGCAGCAGCGGATCGACGAAAGTGCGCGGCATCTGGAACAGGCGATCGTGCTCGCTCCGAATCTGGCCGCGGCTCACTACAACCTGGGCGTCGTGCGCGTGATGCAGGGGCGGGATGCCGAGGCGATGGCGTCTTTGGAGCGGGCCATCGAGATCGACCCCAAGGATCCCGTGACGTGCAACACGCTGGGAAGGTTGAAGGCGATTCAGGGCGACTTCGTGGCTGCGGAAGCTCTCTTCCGGCAGGCGTTGCGGCTCGATCCGTCGTACGAGGATGCGCAAGCCAACCTGACGCGCGTCTTGGCATCACGGTCGCAGATGACGCCGCGGGAGCAGGCGGGGAGCGGTGTCACAGAAGGATCACCGGACGCGGATTCCCAGACGAGCGTACCGCGAGGATCGGCGCCGTAGTCGTACGGCGATCACGTGGAGGTGCGACGCACGCGGATTCACTCCCGCTGCGGGAGTAGTCGGACGTGAGCGGCCGCGGGATTCAGGAAGGCTCACTCCCCGGGGCGGGAGTGCTCGGGCACTAGAAGCCGCGGGAGCCAGGAAGGCTCACTCCCGGAGCGGGAGCGC
>JAGQHR010000564.1 GCA_020431745.1 Candidatus Eiseniibacteriota bacterium | reverse complement strand
TTCAAGCTCGGGCTCGGCCTGGTCGCGGTCATCGTCCTGATTCTGGTGCTCCAGCGTCTCGCGCGCCGGTTCAGCAGCGGGCTCCCGCGGCGCGGTGAGCCGATCCAGCTCCTGGCGCAGCGTCCGTTGGGGCCGCGGCTGTCCGTTGCGGTGGTCGAGGTCATGGACCGCACTCTCCTGGTCGGCATCTCGCCGCACGGGATCTCGCGGGTCGCGGATTTGACCGCGGCGCGGGCGCGTCAGGGAGCGCGCCGCTCCGCGCTCGAGGAACAGACCGTTCCGGAGCCGGCGCTGCCCCTGGGGGTGAGCAGCGGTTGGAAGGAACGGGTGGTACGAGGTCTGGCGGCGATGCTTTCCCGCAAGGGCCGCTCTGTGTCGTCGGGTCCCGCCGTCGCGCCGACTCCACACGGAATGGCCGCGATCGCGGTGGCACCCGATGCAGCGCCGCCGGCCCCTTCGTCGACGGAACCCCCCGCGGGGTTCGAGGCCGAGTTCCGGCGCCGTCTGTCGGAAATCCAGGCTCGCTATCCGCAGCTCGCCGATCTGGAGACGAAGTCTGCGCGAGGTACCCGATGATCTCCCTCGGTGGGTCGATTCCACTCTCCGCACTGCGGAAGAGCGGACCGTTCCGACGCGGACGCCGCGCGTGCGCGGTGCTGCTCGCGTTCGTGGGTACGCTGCTCGTGTCCGGGCTCGCGCAGGCCGGACCGAGCGTGACGGTCGCCCTGGAGGATGCCTCCGAGAAGGATCTCTCGACCGGTCTGCAGATCCTGATCCTCATCACGATCCTCTCGCTCGTGCCGGCCATCCTCCTGATGGTGACCTCGTTCGCGCGGATCGTGATCGTGCTCTCGTTCCTGCGGCAGGCCATGGCGACGAACCAGGTGCCGCCCAACCAGGTGCTGCTCGCGCTCGCGCTCTTCCTGACCATCTTCATCATGGGACCGACGTTCCAACAGGTGCAGACCACCGCGTTGCAACCGTACCTCGATGGACAGATGACGAGCCAGGACGCGCTTCACACCGCGGTCGGTCCGATCCGCGACTTCATGCTGAGCCAGACCCGTGAAAAGGACATCGCGCTCTTCGTGCAGCTCGCCGGCGCGCCGCGGCCGGAGACGCCGTCGGATCTGCCGCTCACCGTGGTCATCCCGTCGTTCATGATCTCCGAGCTGAAAACCGCGTTCGAGATCGGGTTCACGCTCTATCTGCCGTTCCTGATCATCGATCTCGTGATCGCGTCGGTCCTCATGTCGATGGGCATGCTCATGCTTCCACCGGCCATGATCTCGCTGCCGTTCAAGATCCTGCTCTTCGTGCTGGTGGACGGCTGGAATCTGGTCACGCGATCTCTGGTCACGAGCTTCCACTAGGAATCGGCGGAGTCTCAGGATGAGCACCAACGAAGCCATCTCGCTCTTTCAGAACGCCCTGCTCCTGTCCCTGCTCCTGGCGGCGCCGATGCTGCTGTTCGGGCTGGTCGCTGGGCTCGCGATCTCGGTCTTTCAAGCGGTCACCCAGATCCAGGAAATGACGCTCTCGTTCGTTCCCAAGGTTCTGGCGGTCGTGCTCTCGCTGTTTCTCTTCCTGCCCTGGATGCTGGGCAAGCTGATCCAGTTCACGACCCACGTCTTCGGAGTGGCGGGACACCTGCACTGACGCAACGCGACCGAGGCGGGCGGACCGACGCGATCCGAGGGGGTGGGGACGCTCCACCCCGTTCGGTCGGACAACCGGGAACGGGATGACGAGGACCACGTGTACGGAGTCGATCAGATCAGCACCTTTCTCCTGGTGACGGTGCGGTGCCTCAGCTTCTTCGCGATCGGGCCGCTCTTCACCCATCAGAAAGTGCCGCCCCAGATGCAGGCGCTGGCCGGCGTCGCGACCGCGGTCGCGCTCTTTCCCACGGTCCCGCCCGCGCACTGGGTGCTGGAGACGAGCCTCTTCGGGTTCGCGCTCGTGATCGCGCGTGAGGTCCTGCTGGGCGGCCTCCTCGGGACGGTCGCGGGAGCGCTCTTCGCGGGGGTCCAGTTCGCCGGACACCTGGCCGGAATCCAGATGGGCTTCTCGGTCGCCCAGGTCTTCGATCCCAACAACAATGAGCAGATGCCGCTCGTGGGACGCCTCCAGGAGCTCTTCGCGGCACTGCTCTTCCTGCTGCTGGACGGGCATCACATCCTGCTCTCGGCGCTTTCAGTGAGCCTGCAGAAGGTGCCGCCGGGCCATCTCCCGGCCCCTCCGGCGCTCCTCGCCTCCGTGACGATGGTGGGAAGCGCCGTCTTCCTGCTCGCGATCCAGGTCGGGGGACCCGTCGTCGCTGCCTTGTTTCTGACCGATGCCGCCCTGGGATTTGTCGCCCGGGCGGTTCCGCAGATGAACATCTTCCTGGTGGGACTCCCGGTCAAAATTGCCGGGGGACTGGCGCTTCTTGCTGTCACCGCACCGCTTTTCGGCGCCGCCATCGGTCCCTACACCCGGGCTTTGGAGGGGCAGCTCCTGGCGCTTCTGGCTGGCATGTAGGTTGCAAGTTGCAAGGCTCTCTCGCGTTTTGCGCGGGAAGGGGCGTGACGGAACAGGGAGGTTCCGTGCCCTGCCAGGACAGGAGGGTCCGTGGCCAACGAGGCATTCGGAGATCGCACGCATAGCGCGACCCCGCGCCGGCGCGAAGAAGCGCGGCGTCAGGGGCAGGTCGCGCGCAGTCCGGAGCTGAGCAGCGCGCTCATCCTGATTGCGGCGATGATCGCGCTGGCCGGTCTCGGTCCCACCTTCCTCGGACGGCTGGCCAAGCTGCAGCGGGTGCTGCTGGACGGTTCCTGGATCCGGATCGAAAGCCCCGAGTCCGCGTTCTTCACCTTTCAGAAGCTGAGCTCCGAGTCGCTGCTCATCCTGGCCCCGATCGTCCTCATCCTGCTCGCGGTCGGCGTGCTTTCCAACGTGGCCCAGGTCGGTGTCCTCTTCACGACCCAGACGCTCGCGCCCCGGTGGAGCGTGCTCGACCCGATTCAGGGCTTCGGACGGAAGTTCGGGCGCCGGGGCCTCGTCGAGCTGGCCAAAGCGCTCCTCAAGCTGACGATCATTCTCGGAGTCGCCTATCTCACGGTCTCGTCCGCCCTCGACGACATCGTTCCGCTCCTCGGCGTCGACGGGGGGACTCTGCTCACGCGCGTGGGCAAGATCACCGTCCAGCTCGGCCTGCGGGTCGGGCTCGCGCTGCTCGCGTTGGCCGCGTTCGACTACGGCTACCAGCGCTGGGAGTACGAGGAGTCGATCAAGATGAGCCGGCAGGAAATCGAAGAAGAGCAGCGGCAGATGGAGGGAGACCCGCAGGTCAAGGCGCGGGTGCGGGTCCTCCA
>JAGQHR010000563.1 GCA_020431745.1 Candidatus Eiseniibacteriota bacterium | reverse complement strand
CGGCATTTACAGGAGGCACGAGCGCACCCCGGGGACGCGTCGTCCCCCGAGCCTTGGGCGCGCAACCTGCTCGTGATCGCAGAAGCCCCGGAGGTGCGGAGATCTTCTCCGGAGACCGAGTGACACGAGGGTCGATCCATCCTTGAACGCGGCGCCTGTCTGCCGTATCCTCGTCCCACTTCATCGAGTCCCCCCTTTCGCAAACACCGCCGGGTCCACAGGCCGGGATGGAGTGCGTCTCCGTTCAATCGGCGCGGGATCCTGCACAAGACCGCCACGGACCGCCGTCGTTCGTGATCTCGATTCCTCCGCCGTGTTGGTTTTCGCGGACCGGGATCCCCAGCAGCGACGACGGTGGCGAAAGGAGCCGAGATGAGCCTCAAGACCACACTGTCCTACGGGTCCGCCCTCTTCCTCAGCCTGGTAGGCCCGACTCATGCAGACTGGGTTCCGCTGGCGGGCGCCCCGTTCCAACCAGGGCGACTGGAAGACGTCTTCTTCGTGACGGATGACGTGGGCTGGACCATCTACTTCGGTGGACACTTCTATCGAACGGAAAACGGAGGCGCCACTTGGGAAGACGTTCCGAACGTGCCGTTCGCGCTGTATCGCACACTTTGCGCGGTGTCCCCTTCCCATGGCTGGATCGGCACGTTGAGCGCGGGGACTCCGTTGCTCGAAACGACGGACGGCGGGGACACCTGGTCTTCGGTCAGCGCGCTCGAGGGAGTCGTACCCGGGTTGTGCGGAATGTGGGTCGTGGACGAACAGACCGTCTACGCCGTGGGCAAGGTCTCCGGCCCGGCAACCATCGTGAAGACGACGAACGCGGGCGCCGACTGGATCGTCACCGACTTCGCCGACCGCGCGCTCGGCCTCATCGACTGCGTCTTCTTCTCCCCCGACTCCGGTATCGCGGTGGGATACGGACCTCCGGACGGCACGCGACGAGCCGCCGTCTACGGCACCAACGACGGCGGCCAGACCTGGGAAACGCGTCACGTCGGCAGCCGGATCGACGAATGGTGCTGGAAGGTCTCGTTCCCGAGCCGGCAGATCGGATACGCCTCGATCGAGAGGTTCGACAACGAGCAGTGGATCCTCAAGACCACCGATGGTGGCCAAACCTGGACGGAGATCCACATCGGCACGACGCTGGAGCAACAAGGGATCGGCTTCCTCGACGATCTCACCGGCTGGGTCGGCGGTCGTGGCTCGTTGGAGGGAGATCCCGGTTACACGCAGCGCACGACCGACGGCGGTACCACGTGGGAGGAGGATCCTTGGGGGGTCAACGTCAACGCGTTCTGTCGGAGCCCCGGTGGAGACGCCTATGCGGCGGGTCAGACGATCTATCGGTATCTGAATCCGACGGATGTGCCCGGGGACACCGATCTCACAGAAACCGTGCTGTACACCTCGCGCAACCCGTTCGGAGATGCGGTGGCGCTTCGCTATCACCGCGCCACGAATGGACCTTCACGCCTGGTGGTGCTCTCCGCGGCCGGGGAGCAGGTGGCCCTCCTCGTCAACCGTTTCGAGTCGGTCGGACCGCACGAGGCCGTCTGGACCCCGGACCCGTCGTCCGTTCCGAGCGGCATCTACTTCGCGGTTCTCGAGGTGAGTGAGGGGACCTACGTACGCAAGCTGCACCTCTTGCGTTGATCTTTTCTCGATCGACCCGAGATTCCCGGGGCCACTGTCGCTCCGGCTGCTCTACAATGGCGCCGTCCTGTCCAACCGGGCCAGGGCCGCAGCAGGACAGATCCGAGGTCGTACGACAATGTCGGTGGGTCGCGCTTTCCGACACCGGCCACGATGGTGGCTTCTATGGGCCATGGCCTTCGCCTGGACGATCGCCGGCTGGCGCCTGTTCTATTTCCTCACCGATGACGCGTTCATCACTTTCCGATACGCGAGCAATGCGATAGCCGGACGCGGGTTCGTCTGGAATCCCGCCCCCTTCCAGCCGGTCGAGGGCTACACGAGCTGGCTCTGGCTCTCCCTGCTGACCCTGGTCTGGCGCGTGACCGGGATCGAGCCCCCGGATTCCGCCAACGTGTTCTCGCTGGTGTTCGGGATGGCGACCCTCGTCGTCCTCTACCGCATCTTCCGGCGCATGCCGCTGCCGGAGACGTGGCAACGCCACCGGCTCGCGCTCTTCAGCCTCGTCCTTCTCGGAGTGCTGACGAACCGGACCTTCCTGGCCTGGCTGAGCTCCGGCCTCGAAACGGCGCTCTTCAACTTCTGCTTCCTCCTTTGGATCTCCTTCGCGATTCGTCCTCCCGCGGAACGCGATCGCGGTTGGGTGCTGGGCCTTTCGCTGAGCGCGTCGCTGACCGTGCTCACGCGGCCCGACGGATGGTTACTGGTCTTCGCGACCGTGCTCCTCGTCGGACTCGACTCCATCCTGCAACGCCGGAACGGGGTGGCTCTCGTGCGAAGACTCGCCTGGGCCCTGCCGCTGGCCGCGGGACCGATCCATCTGCTGTGGCGGAAGTGGATGTACGGGGAGTGGCTCCCCAATACCTACTACGCAAAATACTACGCTGCCTGGCCGAAGAGCGGCATTCGGTACGCCGAGTCGTTCCTCCTCGAGTACGCGGTCTGGATCTGGATCGCGATCGCACTCTTCTGGATGGGACGATCGATCCGGCTTCCCCGGCAACGGCAGCCCGAGGGGGAGATCGCCGACCAGCGGGGACACGGCTCGACGATCACCGGACTCCGGGACCGGTTGCTCGGTATCTCGCGGCTCGTCCCGGTTGCGGTCGTGCTCACCCACTTCGCCTACTACACGCTCCGCATCGGCGGTGATCACTTCGAGTACCGTGTCTACAGCCATCTCGTGCCTCTCCTTTTCCGCACCTTCGTCTGGTTGCTGGCGCGCTCGGTCCGGAGCGTGCGCACCGCGTACGCGTGGATGGGCCTGTTCATCCTCATCTCCTGGCCGGTGCCGTGGACCCACTTCGCAGCAACGCGCAATCTGATGACGCGCCCGGAGACCTACTTCCTGTTCCAGCCGATCGCCCCTCGCTTTCCCGCCGTCGTCCGCTGGTATGCCGCGGCCTTCGACAAGCGGCAGCAGTGGCTGATCCGGCATTGCGTCGGAATGCGGCATCAGGAGCACAAGATCTTCTGGCTCTCTCTGAGGGACGAGCTTCCGTCACGGGAGGAGGGCGGGCGCATCGAATGGGAAGGCGCCGATCCTCACCCCGTGGTCACCGACAGCTCGGTCGGGTTGATCGCCTGGGTCTTCCCCAACGTCGCGGTCATCGATGCGGCGGGGCTCAACGACTACGTCGTCGCACGCACCCCGCCCCGTTCCCGACGCAACATGCAGATGGCGCATGACCGCCGT
>JAGQHR010000562.1 GCA_020431745.1 Candidatus Eiseniibacteriota bacterium | reverse complement strand
AGCTCCGGGACGTGTCGATGGGAACTCCTCGCACGACGTTGCCGAGTGCCGCGCCCAGACAAACCGCGAGGAGTACGCTCGCGCCCGCAAACACCGCATCCCACATCCGGCGCCAGATCGCGTCGTCGAGGTGACCGCGGAGCTCGATCGCAATGCCGCGAAGGACCAGGAGCCAGAGCGCGACCATCAGTGGCAGATAGAACCCGCTGAATCCAGCCGCATAGACGCGTGGGAAGGCCAGGAAGAGTGTCCCCCCGGCCGCGATGAGACAGACCTCGTTCCCGTCCCACACCGGGCCGATGCTCCGCAGCACCTGCGCGCGTTCGTCCTCGTTGCGCCCGACCCACCAGTGGACCGCGCCCGCACCCAAGTCGAACCCGTCCAGCACCACGTAGGCGGTGATCAGCGTCGCGAGCAGCGCGAACCAGATCGATTCCATTTCGACTCCTGTTCGACCCCTGCCGAGTCCCCGGAAAACTCGTTCTTCGTCTCCGTCCCGGTCTCCGTCTCTACCTCCGTCGCTCGTGTCAGTACTCGTCGGCGTTTCCTTCCCGTTCCCCCGGGGCCTGTGCCCGTGCGCGACTACGCCGGCTCGGGATCGGGACCGCGCCGGATCGACCTTCCGACCAACGACAGATAGAGAATGCTCAACAGCGTGTACAAACCCATGAATCCGAGCAGGCTGAAGTACACCGAACCCGACGAGACGTTGGTCGAGCTCCCTTCGGATGTCCGGAGCAGTCCCTGGACCAGCCACGGTTGACGACCGAGCTCCGCCGTCAACCATCCCGCCGTGTTCGCGATGTACGGAAACGGCGGCAGGAACAGTAGCACCCAAAGCACGGGAGTGGTCCGCCAAAGCCGGTTGCGCCAGAGCAGCAAGACGCTGAGCGCGAAGATCCCGAGCAGGATCGTCCCCAGTCCCACCATCACGTGATACGTGTAGTAGAGCAGCGGGATCCGCTCGGGCCACTCATCGGGTGGAAACTCGTCGAGCCCACGGATGCGCGCGTTCCAACGTTTGTAGGTCAGGAAGCTGAGCATCTTGGGAACGTGGATGGGATTGTCGATCCGTCGTGATTCCATGTCCGGTTGCCCGATCAGGACGAGCGGGGCGCCCTCCTCGGAATGGAAGAGAGCCTCCATGGCCGCGAACGCGACCGGCTGATGGAGCGCGATGTTCATGGCCTGCCGATCCCCCGTCGGGAATGCGGAAAGCGCCAATCCGAGAAACGCGGCGGGCACGCCGACCCGCAGGAACACCTTGGCCTGCGGCACGTGTCGTCCGCCCAGCAGATAGAGCGCGGCGACCGCGGTGACGACGACACTGCCGGTCACGACCGCACCCAGCATCGTGTGCGGGTACTGCCAACGCAGCCACGGATTGGAAAGAACCGCAGTGAGACTGGTCAGCGTGATCGCTCCCGATGCGGACTGTTCATAGCCCACGGGATGCTGCATCCACGCATTGGTGGCAACGATGAAGAAACCGGAAAGCCACGAGCCGACGAAGACCCCGAGCGTCGCGATCCAGTGGCCGCGCGGGCCGAGCTTCTTCTCCCCGAACAGGAACAGTCCCAGAAACGTCGACTCGAGAAAGAACGCGAAGACGCCCTCCATCGCCAGCGTCTGCCCGAGAACACCACCCGCGAGCTCTGAGAAACGCGCCCAGTTGGTGCCGAACTGGAACTCCATGGGAATCCCGGTAACGACGCCCATGCCGAACGTGACGGCAAAGATCCGCCCCCAGAAGCGGGCCGCGCGCGCGTACGGTTCTCCTCCGGCGCGGAGCGAGAGCGTCTTGAAGACCGCCAGCAGCAGCGCGAGCCCCATCGTGAGCTGCGGAAACAGATAGTGGAAAACGATGGTGAACGCGAATTGGAAGCGATGAACACCGAGCGCCGATTCCATGGCATGTCCTCGAGGTCGAAACAATCCCTCGGGGTGTCGAACGCGACACCGTTCGGGCAGTCTAGCGCGCATTCCCGGAACGGGTCACGGGACGATCGCTACTATTCCCCAGTCGACGGACTGATGGGATCCAGAACGTGTCCCCGGTCGACAGGCTGACGGAACCGGATCCCGGTCACGCTCAGGGAATAGACGTGCCACGCCTTCTCGAACGACGGGATGGTGGGCTCCGGAACGCGGTCGTCAATCGATGGGCTGATGGATTCCGGAGCACCTGCTAGACTCCCCCGGATCTCGCGGGCCCGTCATGGAATCGGAGGAACTCGGTTTGCCAGCCAGCACGATCCTGATCGTCTTCGGGTCCTGGGCGGTCCTCCTCCTGCTGACTCTCCTCTACTACTTCGTCTGGAGCGTGAGGGGGGAAGATCGCTGATGCCCGAAGCCGCCCCCGCCCCCAGCCTCTTCCTCGGCTTCGGTCTCTATCTGGTCCTGATGCTGGTGATCGGGATCTGGACCGTGCGTTACATGCACGATCTCGGGGACTTCCTGCTGGGAGGACGTCGCCTCGGCCCGTGGGTGACGGCCATCAGCGAGCGCGCGAGCGGCGAGAGCGCCTGGTTCCTCCTGGGGCTCCCCGGGGCGGCCTACGCCGCGGGATTCCGTGAATTCTGGTCGGTGATCGGAATCGGCTTCGGGATCTTCACCTCGTGGACCCTGATCGCGCGCGGACTCCGGCGGATGTCGGAAGAATCGGACTCGCTCACCATCCCCGATTTTCTGGCGAGCCGCTTTCCCGGTTCCGAGCATTGGGTCCGAGGAATCGCGACCACGATCATTCTTGTCTTCTACACCAGCTACATCGGCGCGCAGCTCGTCGGCGCGGGGAAGATCCTCCACGCGACCTTCGGGATGGATCCCAACCTGGGAATCTGGATCGGGGCGTTCGTCGTGCTCTTCTACACGATGATGGGCGGTTTCCTTGCCGTGGCCTGGACCGACCTCGCCCAGGGCCTGCTCATGGTGGGGGTCGCGATCGCCCTCCCCGTGCTGGGAGTGATCCATCTGGGCGGGATCGACGGCATTCCGCCTGTTCGGGCGTGTCCTTGCTGGCGCTGTCTGACATGGTAGTCTCCACTGCTTGTCCGGAATGCCGTCGCGGCGCATGAATTTTACAGGCACGCCGCGGCACGGCAAGTAAAAGCGAGTGGTGGCATTGGCCTGGCGCAGATACCTGGCGGGTTTTCACAACGCTAGTAGTGAGGCGGTTTCTCCTGCTCGGCCCCCTGCCCTGCCGGACTCGCGGCATGCTCGTCCAGGCGCTGCTTGAGCAGCTGCAACTGCCGGCGGAGCACCAGTATTTCCTGCTGCTGGCTGGCGAGTGCATCATTGAGCGCGCTCACCGTATCTTCCTGATAGGCCAGCTGTGTCTGAACTTCGACCAGTAACCGCA
>JAGQHR010000561.1 GCA_020431745.1 Candidatus Eiseniibacteriota bacterium | reverse complement strand
GACTGGTGCCGCTCGGTCCCGATCCCGAGACCGGCTTCTGGGAGTTCGCGCATCTCCAGACCGGCGAGCCGGCTCGGCGTGACTCCGACGGCAGGCTCGCGATCAACGCGGAGACCGGGCTGGTCCTCGTGCTGCTTCCGGGAGGGTCGTTCACGATGGGGGCCCACTCAGATGTAAGTCCGGCGCGACCCAACTATGACCCGTTCTCGCTTCTCGGGGAGCATCCCGACCACGTGGTCACGCTCGAGCCGTTCTTTCTTTCCAAATACGAGATGACGTTGGGACAGTGGCTGCGGATCACCTATGACGATCCCGCCACCGGAGGGCGAACCGAGGACGGACGCACGGTGGACTTCGACTTGCGCACGCCCGTCGACTATGTCCCGTGGACCGACGCCGATCTCTGGCTGCGGCGGATCGGTCTGTGTCTTCCTACCGAGGCGCAGTGGGAGTACGCCGCCCGCGGGGGCACCCACTCGATCTATTGGACCGGCGACAGCATGGCATCGCTGGAAGGAGCGGCGAACCTGTCCGATGAGTCGGTTCTCTCGGACGAAAAGAGTCGCACGTGGATGCGGGTCCCGTGGAACGACGGATTCTCCGACGTCGCTCCGGTGGGTTCGTTCGCACCCAATCCTTTCGGGTTGTACGACGTGCTGGGCAACGTCTGGGAGATGGTTGCGGATCCGCTGCTCGGCTACGACCATCCGGTACGCGATGGCGACGGTCTGCGTCTCCCGCTCGCGGACGACCGAACGCGGCTCCGCATCCTGCGCGGCGGCGGAATCAACGTCGAAGGAAAGGGATCGCGCTTGGCTCGTCGCATCGCCGTCAGCTCGGGCAGCGGTGGAAACTACAATGGCTTCCGACCGGCCCGCCGCATCCGGGCGGCTACGGAATCGGAGCGATCGGAGCGAACCGCGGACCGGGCAAGGTGAGCGTGCATCCCGCCACCGGGCTCCCGCGGAGAAACTCCTGCAGCAGGTACCGATACTCCGGCGACATCAGCTCCCGGGAATCGTGCGCCGCGCCTTCGACGACGATGTGGACGGAGTGGGCGAATCCAGCCGCGAGCTCAAGGACGTTGGACGGAGGCGTGCGCACGTCCAGAGTGCCACTGACAAACAGCGTGGGAACGGCGACGACCGGATCTTCCCGGAAAGCATCGTCGAGCCGGGCGCGCGCACAGACCTCGCATCCTTCCAGATAGAACGGAGCGTCCAGGCCGTCCCCGAGTAGATTGTGCGGCGTGGCCAGGTCCGTCGTGATTCGTTCACGACGGAGCGCGCTGGCGCCCGAGGCGCAGTCCATGAGCAGCGGAAGAGCCCGGACCTCGACCCGCCGGTGCTCTCGCGCTTCTGCTGCGAGGTCCTGCCAATCCCCCCGGGACCATCGAGCGATGCGTGCCGGCAGCGCTTCCATGGCTGCGACGGAGTCCAACGCATGGGCGATCACGATCTGGACGTCGAGCGGCGCGAGCCGAACGCGGCCGGTATGGTCCGTCGCCGGTGCTTCCGGAAGTGCCACCATCACGGGTTCCCGCTCCAGCTCTTCCAAGAGCCCCGCGATGGTCGCTTCGAGATTCGGGAGACGAGAGGAGACCTCGGGGTCGCGCGCGCAGGCACGGGACAGCATCTCGAGATGCCGTTGCGTCGTGCTCGGGAGCTTCCAGGTTTGATCCGGTCCTTCCAATCCGATCAGGACGGCACGCGCGACGTGGGTCGGGTCGCGCCGAAGGACCTCCACGCCGAGGTGCGATCCGTAGCTGCTTCCGAACACATTGATCCGGGAGAGGCCGAGGGCGGCCCGCACCTCCTCGACGTCGCGCGCGCTTTCCCGGGTTTGGTACGCGCCGAGATCCACCGAGCGATCCTCCCAGTAGGCCACGCACTTCCCGGCGGCCTCTCGGAGAGCGCCCACCAGATCCGCGCGATCGATGGCCCGATCCAACGGCAGCTCGGAGGTGAAGACCGGTTCCATCAGATTGGGACGGCTCCGGCCCGTACCCCGTTGGTCGATCCCGACGACGTCCGCGATCTCGAGCAGGCGCAGCTGGGGATGGGTCGCGACCTTGCCGGCGAGCTCCACGCCGGAGCCGCCCGGCCCTCCGGCGAGGAAGAAGATGGTCGGTGCGGGACGCGGGTTGGTGGTTCGATAGCGTACGAATGCGAGCTCGATCCGGCGATCGGACGGCGCCTCCCGATTTTCCGGCACGGTCAGGCGGCCGAGCTCGCCTTCCAACGGAGATCCGTCGAAGGCCTCGCCCACCCAGCTCTCCCACTCCGGCATGTTCTGTGCGCCCGCGACGGACCGCGTGCAGGTCAGGAGCACCGCAAGGATCGCCGCAAGGATCGCCGCCGATCTCGGCAGCGCCTTCCTCGCCGACATCCCCCGCCGCGCGAAGATCCAGACGCAGACGTAGGTCATCGCCGGAAGAGCCCCCAACGTCAGGAGCATCTCCCGCCACGGAACGACGAAGGGCAGCGGAAGGTTCGCCGTTTCGAAAAGACCGACCGCGGGCAACAGTCCAGCCGGCACGGCGAGGGCGCATCCCAACAGAGCGAGGTAGCTGGCACGCGCCGCGAGGTGGCTCCGCAGCACGCGGGGGGGCGCGCCGACGGCGTGCAGGATCCGCTCGTCCGGTGCGGATTCGACCGCGGAGAGGGCGGTCGCGACCAGAATCACCGACAAGCCGGTTGCGAGGCAGGCCCACAACACGACGCGGTAGAACGCGCGCACCGGAGGGTGATGCAGCAGCTGGGCATCGAGCTGAGTTCCCGGAGCCCGCTCCGCGATGCGACGGGCTTCCTCCAGGACGACCGGAGTGACGTCGGCTGCGAGCCGCACGATCCAGGGCGACAGGCTCCGATCGAGCGGCGGACCTGCTTCGAGCTCCTCCGCCGGAGATCCGGAGGTGGCGCTCCACTCCGAGTCGAGCGCGAAGCGCGGCCCCCGCATCGTCTTCGTGCCGATCGACGCGGCCGGCGTCACGCGCGCGATCAGTTTTCCTCCTCGCCAGGTCGTGAGGCGAATGTCCGTGCCCGCATCGGAGGGGGAGAGCGCGATCAATCCGCGAGGCGCCGGAGCGCGGTCAGACACTCCGAGCGCACGCAGCAACTCCCGGTCTCCGTACGCGACCCACCCGCCGCCGTCGGTTCCCGCCCGTCCCCGGGGTGCGTCGAGCGAACGGGCGCCTGCGGCCGCGCCCGCGGAGTCGTCCGGCTCTTCGTCCGCCGCAGGTGTTCCACGCACCGGCTCTCCGCGGTAGTAGGCCGCCGTGAGGGGAGCCGCTGCCGTGGTGGGGAACGTCTCGCGCAGGGTTTGCGCCACGATCTCGGCTGCGGGACCCTCCACCAGGAGTTGA
>JAGQHR010000560.1 GCA_020431745.1 Candidatus Eiseniibacteriota bacterium | reverse complement strand
CATCGAGCGCGCGGCCGGACTGCCCGCTGGGGGGGCGAGGAGCGGCTGGCGCAGACGCTCCGGCGGCTCGTACGCTCCGTGGCTCGCGTACCCGGGCGGAGTCAGCGCCACCCCGTCCCGCACCAGGAGCGAGCGGTGCTCGTCCGCTTCCAGCCAGGCCGCGAGATCCTCGTCGAGCCGGATCTGCTCACCGATGCGTTCCGACTTCGCCTTCGTCCAGACCACGATCTCGGCCTGAACGGTCAGCGTTCTCCGGTCGGGTCCGAGCAGGAGGACGGTGCCCGAGTGGTCGTACCGGAACAGCTTCCGGAGGCCGTGGAGGATTTGGTAGAGCACGTCCTTGGGACGCAGCTCGCTGAAGATCTTGGTCGAGATCTTCTCGCGCAACGAACGCTCGCGCTCGCGTTCCCGGGCCACCAGTCGATCGCAGACCAACCGCACCACGTCTTGTCCGAAGTGC
The DNA here is from genome assembly GCA_020431745.1 of Candidatus Eiseniibacteriota bacterium. GTDB lineage: Bacteria > Eisenbacteria > RBG-16-71-46 > CAIMUX01 > CAIMUX01 > JAGQHR01. Next base: position 2,907 of record JAGQHR010000560.1, on the reverse strand, counting down.
AGCTGGGTCCGGTTGAAGAGGCGCGTCTGGCGGAGGAACCCATAGATGGCGAGCAGGCGGTCGTCCGCCTCGATCGCGAAGACGAGCATCTCCCGGCGCAGCGGACCGAGGGGCTGTCCGGCGAGGATGCGCGCGCCCGCGTCGTCGAAGTCCCGGAGGAGGGGAGCGCAGATCGCTTCGTCGATCGGAGAGGAAAGGTCCAGCCGGTAGGGCCGCTCCAACCGGGACTGGGGATGGCGCACGTCCGTCTGCACGGCGAGGTCCGCCTCCAAGGCCTCGCCCAGGCGGCGGAGCACGATACGCAGGAGGTGCGAGTCCGGAGTACGCAGGGAGACGCGTTCGAGATCCCTCCCGAGCTGCACCAGGAACTGCTGTTCGAGGTAGAGCCGTTTGTAGGAATCGGTGGACTCCATCGACATGGACGGCTCGGCCCCCTCCGCCTCGGCATCCTCTGCGGTTCTGCGCTCGCCGACGTCTGGCATCAGCGGTCCGTCGCCGGGCGGGAGAATCTCCGGACCGAGCGCTCCCGGGCTCGGGCCGCTTCGACGTCGCGATCGCGGGGAGGTGCCTGGGTCTCGAGCGAGTCCAGCAGCGTCCGGGCGATCGCGGCGACGTCGTCGATGGCCTTCTCGAACGGCTCCTGGTTGGTGCGCGAGGGCTTGTGGAATCCGCTCAGCTTGCGCACGAACTGGAGCGAGGCGGCCCGGATCTCCTCGTCGGTCGCCGGCGGATCGAAGTTGAACAGAGTGCGGATGTTTCGACACATGGTCAGCGCGATGCTCCTGCCGAGAGGTCCGGGACCGAAAAGGGCGAAGATACCATGTTCCCACTTCTCCGGGCGGCTGCGTTGAGCCGGTCCCCGCGGGGTGGTAGCATCCGCCGCCATGAGTGGCTCGATCTTCGGCAAGCTCTTCACGATCGCCACCTGGGGAGAGTCCCACGGTGGAGGGGTCGGAGTGGTCGTCGACGGGTGCCCGCCCCGTTTGCCGCTCGGTCCCGAGGATATCCAGCCGCAGCTCGATCGCCGACGTCCCGGGCAGAGCCGTCTCACCACACCTCGTCAGGAATCCGATCGGGTGCGGATCCTTTCGGGCCTCTTCGAGGGACGAACCCTCGGCACGCCGATCCTCCTCATGGTGGACAACGAGGATGCGCGACCGGGAGCCTACGAATCCTGGCGCGACGTCTACCGACCCTCCCACGCCGATTTCACCTACGACGAGAAGTACGGCGTGCGGAGCTGGCAGGGGGGAGGACGGGCGAGCGCCCGCGAGACCGTGGGACGCGTGGCCGCGGGTGCGATCGCGGAGAAGATCCTCCGGCTCGCCGAACGGACCGAGATCGTGGCCTGGGTGCGCAGCATCCACCGCATCGAGGCGGCGACGAAGGACGCCTCCGGCGCCGATCCGGGCGCAGGCGGCTTCGATCCGCTCACCGTCACGCGGGCCCGTGTCGATGCCACCCCCGTGCGGTGTCCCGATCCGATCGCAGCCGAGAAGATGATCCGCCGGATCGAACGCGCGCGCCGGGACGGGGATTCGGTGGGTGGGGTGATCGAGGCGATCGTGCGCCACGTGCCGCGGGGCCTCGGCGAACCGGTCTTCGACCGCTTGGAGGCCGACCTGGCCAAGGCCATGCTCAGTCTGCCCGCCACCAAGGGATTCGAGATCGGATCCGGCTTCTCCGGGACTCGTCTGACCGGTTCCGAGCACAACGATCCGTTCGTCAAGAAGCGGGGTCGGATCGGGACGCGGACCAATCGTTCGGGAGGCGTACAGGGCGGCATCACCAACGGGGAGCCTCTCGTCTTCCGCGTCGCGTTCAAACCGACGGCAACGATCCGTAAGCCTCAGGAGACCGTCGACGTCCGCGGCCGGAAACGGGTCCTGGAGGCCCGCGGGCGTCACGATCCCTGCGTGCTCCCGCGGGCGGTCCCGTTGGTGGAGGCGATGACCGCGCTCGTCCTGGTCGATCACTGGATGCGGCAGCTGGCGATCACGGAGGCGGCGCGGCGCGGTTGGCCGGACCCGCCGAACGCGGGGGCGTGAGGCGCACGCCCGATTGGTTTCGGTCGACGCATCTCGTCGCCTGCTGTCTCTGCTGGGCGATCGGCAGCGTGCTGTTCGCGTGCGGGGCTCCCGAGCGCGACGAGACTCCGGCCGAGCGAGCTCCGTCCACGACGGCCGACGATCCGCGGTTGCTTCGCGTCGCGATCGTCCCGGCGCCGGTTTCGACCGATCCGCGGACTCCCCGGTCGCCGGGGCGGCTCGATCTCGTGCGTTATCTCTACCCCGCGCTCCTTTCGGTGAAGGCCGATCCCGACGGCACCGTTCGCTTCGAGCGTGATCTGGCCACGCGATGGACCTGGGATAAGGTCGAGCACCGCCTGGTAGTCGATCTGTCCGCACGTCGCCGATGGAGCAATGGGGCGCCGATCGTCGCCGAGGACGTCGCCGAGTCTTTTCGGTGGCACCTGCGCAACGGGCGGTCTTCCGGCACGGCCGATCTCCGGGAGGTGACCGCTCCCCAGCCCGGGCAGGTGTCCCTGTCCTTCCGCGAGAACGTCTCCGAGCGCCGGGCGCTCCGGATCGCGTGTGCTCCGATTCTGTCAGCGGGCGAGCGGGCCCCGGCGAGCGGAAGGACCCTGCGTGGAGAGGAACCGGTTCTGGGTGGAGCCGTGCGGCTGGCTGCGCGGGATGCCCACAGCCTGGTCCTGGTACCGAGCGGCGTCACCGACGCGATGAGGATCCCGGGGATCCTGCTCGAGACGGTGCCCGGAGCGGATGCGCGTCTCCTTCGCGTGGCCGCCGGCGTGAGCGATCTCGCCCTGGATGTTCCGGTCCATGTCATTCGCGACCTCGGTCTCGGCAATGGTGTGATCCACGATGCGGGACCGGGTGGGGTCGA
>JAGQHR010000559.1 GCA_020431745.1 Candidatus Eiseniibacteriota bacterium | reverse complement strand
GGCGCGGCGCGCCTCCCGACATCGTGCTCGTGAACAACTTTCGGGACCGGGATCGACCGCGCGCGTTGCGCCTGCCCGCGGGCCGGGGGCATGCCCTCGCGGACGACATCCGCGACTTCGTCGACCAGCTACGCCCGACCTTGAGGCGGCTCTTCGAGAGCGAGCGCTTCAAGACCCAGCGCACCGCCGTCGCCTCCGGCTATCAGGACCGGGAGAAAGCGCTGGTGGAGGCGCTCGAAAGCGAAGTGCGCGGGGCGGGCTTCGCACTCGTACAGATCCAGCTGGGTCCGTACACCAAACCGGAAGTCGCGCCGTTGGTGAAAGGGGAACCGATCCCCATCGAGAAGTTGGCCGAGACTCCGGGCGACGTGGACGACGCGCAGCTCGAGGAGCTTCGACAGCGCTACCAGACTCTCTCCAAGCGGCTCGAAGAGACGTTCCGAGCCTCCCGGGAGATCCAGCGCGCGCTCAAGAAGCGCATCCACGAGCTGGAGCGTGAGTTTGCCGCGCCGATCCTTGCGGACCTGCTGGAGGACATCAAGGCGGCCTACCAGGACCCCCGTCTTTCCGAGCATCTCGACGAGCTGCGGGACCGGATCCTCGTCGATCTCCGGCGGCTTCTCGAGGAGGAGAGCGACGAGGAGGCCGAGTCCCGGGCGCCGGAAGAGATCGAGCGCCTGCGCCCCTACCTCGTGAACGTGCTCGTGGACAACTCCGGAGCCGACGGTCCGCCGATCGTGGTCGAAACCTCGCCCAACTATCGCAACCTCTTCGGAACGATCGAAAAGGTCGTCGATCGTTCCGGACACGGACGCAGCGACTTCCTCCACATCAAGGCCGGCTCCGTGCTGCGCGCGAACGGCGGCTTCCTCGTCCTTCAGCTCACCGATGCGATCAGCGAGCCCGGGGTCTGGGCCGCTCTCAAGCGCACGCTCAAGAGCCGGCTCATCGACATCCAGAGCTTCGATCCCTACTTCCTCTTCTCGGCGAGCGCGCTCAAGCCGGAGCCGATCGAGATCGACGTCCGCGCGATCGTCATCGGGAACACGCACGCGTACTACGTGCTTTCCGGCTACGACCCGGATTTCTACGGCATCTTCAAGGTGCGGGCCGACTTCGATTCCGTGATGACCCGCGACGCCGAAGGCATCGCGCGCTATGCCACGTTCATCCGCAACCTTTCGGAGTCGGAGGGCCTGCGGGTCCTCGACCGCACGGGCGTCGCCCGGGTCGTCGAAGAGGGAGCCCGCTGGGCCGATCAGGGCGGAAAGCTCAGCACGCTCTTCAGCGAGATCGCCGACCTCGTGCGGGAGGCGAGCTATTGGGCCGACGAGGAGGGAGCGACCGTCGTCGGGGCCGCCCATGTCGACCGCGCCGTCCGGGCGCGCCGGTCCCGGGTCGCGCTGCCGGAAGAGAAGATCCAGGAGCTCATCCTCGACGGCACCCTGCGCATCCAGACCGAGGGCAGCGTCATCGGGCAGATCAACGGCCTCAGCGTCTACGACCTGGGCGATCACGCCTTCGGCAAGCCGACCCGGATCACGGTGCAGACGGCGCTCGGTCAGGGGGGAATCGTCAGCATCGAGCGCGAATCCGATCTCTCCGGTCGCACCTTCAACAAGGCGGTGCTCATCCTCGACGGTCTCTTCCGCGCGCTCTTCGGCCAGGAGCAACCGATCTCCGTCCACGCCACCCTCGCCTTCGAGCAATCCTACGGTGAGGTCGATGGTGACAGTGCGTCGGTCGCCGAGGTTTGCGCGCTCTTCTCTTCGCTCGCGGAGGTTCCGTTGCGGCAGGATCTGGCGCTCACGGGCTCGATCGACCAGCTCGGGCACGTCCAGCCGATCGGAGGCGTCAACGAGAAGGTCACGGGCTTCTACGAAGTCTGCCGCGCGCGTGGGCTCACCGGGACGCAGGGTGTCCTGGTTCCGCAGGGCAACGCCCCCGATCTCATGCTGGAGCAGGAGGTCGTCGAGGACTGTCGCGCGGGGCGGTTCCACGTCTACGCCATCTCGCGTTTCGAGGAAGCGCTCGAGCTGCTCTCGGGCGTCCCCATCGGGACGCGTGGCGCGGACGGACGCTTTCCCGAGGACAGCCTCTATGGGCGGATCGAGGACAAGCTGTACTTCTATGCCGAGCGGATGAAGGAGCACGGACGTCCGGACGGAGAGGGCGGGCCCGAAGGTGGCAACCCGCCCGGAGAGGAGACTCCGGGATCACCGGTGCCTCCGGGGCCGCGGGACATTCCCGAGGGCACGATCGGCGACGACGGGCCGGACGATCCGCGGGACGGGGGCTCGGTCGAAGACGGGGATCCTCCTCCGCCTCATCCTCCGGGTACGACGTCCACGCGCTGACACGGCTCCGAGCCGTCTGCGAACCCGACGACGCTGATCCGAAGATCAGGCCGGATCCGCCAGCGCCGCATCCCAGTCGATTCCGCGCGCCGATCCCAGCTCGCGCATGTCTTCAGGGACGGGGGCGGTCCAGGTCACCGTCGATCCGGTGCGGGGATGGCGCAAGGTCAGGCGCCAGGCGTGGAGGGCCTGCCGGGGCAGGAGCAGACGGGCATGGTCCTCGGGGGTGTACGTCTCTCCGTCCACGAGCTTGAGGAAGAGTCCTTCGTCGGGCCCGTACATCTTGTCCCCGACCACCGGGTAGCCGGCATGCTGGAGATGCACCCGGATTTGATGGAGTCGCCCCGTTTCCGGCCGCGCTTCCACCAGCCCGAGGTCGCCGCCGCCGGCGAGACGGCGGAAGACGGTTCGGGCGGACGCGCCTTCGCCCGGACCGACGATCCCCACCGCTTTGCGAATGCGGGATCCGGCTCGCGGCCCCAGCCTCGCCTCGACCGCGAACTCCGCGGGAGGGTCCCCGTAGACGAGCGCGAGGTAACGCTTGCGGGCCTGCCGGTGCTCGAACTGCGCGGCGAGGAATGCCGTCGCCTCCGGTGACTTTCCGAAAACCACCACACCCGACGTCTCGCGGTCCAGGCGATGGACGACGCGCACGCCCGGTTCGTCCAAGGTCTCTCCCCGTCGTTCCAGCAGAACCGAAAGCAGGGTGTTCCGAAAGTACTTCCCGGACGGGTGGAGCGGGAGATCGGGAGGCTTGTCCACGACGAGGACGAAGTCATCCTCGTGTAGGATGCGAATGTCGGCCGACACTTCGGGCTCGCTCGTTTCCGAGGGGCGGTATTCGACGAGCGTGCCCGGAGAAACTCGTTGGCTGGGGCGGACTGTGCGCCCGTTCACCCGGACCTGTCCCGCGCGGATCAGCTCCATCCACTGGGCTCGGCTCCGGTAGGGGAAGCGCGCCGCCAGGTACCGATCCAGGCGCTGGCTCTCCCAGCCGTCCGGAATCCGATGGG
>JAGQHR010000558.1 GCA_020431745.1 Candidatus Eiseniibacteriota bacterium | reverse complement strand
CATCATCGGGCGCCTCCTCGGTCGGGAAGATCGCCTTCCACGATGATGACGCCGCTTCCCGCGACCTTGTCGGCGTCGGTGACTGTCGGATAGAGATCGCCGTCGCGATCGACGGCCGGGCCGGGACCGATGCCGCCCCACGTTCCGGTCAGCATCAATCGATCGACCGGGTCCTTGCCGACCTTGGTGTTTCGATCGAGGACCGCCTGGTCGGCGGCGTCCCGGTCGGCAGGAGTCGCGGTCAAAGCATCGACTCGGAGGTCGGCCATCCGGAATCCGGGATCGTTCCGGACGGCTTCGCGATAGGCGTCCAACGCCTCCGACGTGCGCCCCTCCTCTTCCAGCAGCAGGCCGCGACCGTAGGCCACGAACGCGAGGAAGTTGTCGGTGGCCGTCGCCTCCAGGGCGCGCCGGGTCGCGGGATCCGGCTCGATCCCGAGCGCGGTCAGGATCGAGAACAGAAGATCCTTCTCCAGACGCATCACCCGATGGAGATCGCCCGAGACCGGTTCGCCCGCGGACTGCTCGCTGCTGTCCACGGTCAGGATGGAGGCGTCGAGCTGGATCTGGCGGTCGCCGATCGGAACGTAGCTGCCTTGGACGAATCGCCGCGCGCCCAGGATCCGCCCTGCTCGCGCCGCGGTTCGCGGATCCATCGCGTGTCCCAGCGCGAGCGGCTCTTCCGGCGTCGGGGCCGTCTCCTCCATCGCGCGGGCGAGGGTGGACTGGGTTTTCGGACCGGCGATTCCGTCGGCGGTGAGCTGGTGATCGGCCTGGAACCGCTTCACGGCCTCCAGATAGGAGACCCGCTTGGTGCCGTCCGCTTCGCCCTGGTAGTAGGCCTCTCCCGTTCCGGGGACGAGGAGCACCTGCAGGCGCTGCTGGATCCCGATCACGGTTTCGATCGGCTGGAAGTCCACCGGCGATTCCTGCGGTGCCTCCGTCTGCGGTGTGCCCAGCGCGATCTCTTTCTGGAGCACCTGGATCTTCTCGCGCTCGACGACCCGGAGCTCGGGTACCTGGGTCAGGTCGGTGATGAGCAGCGCGGAGAGTCCGCGTGAGAGAGCGGCCAGCTTCTCGTCCCCGGAGAGGTTGGAAAAGGGAGGGACGGCGACGGTGTTGACCGGCACGCGATCCAGCGAGAGCTGATTCTCCCGCTGCAGCGCGGATTGGACGTCCGCGAGGGCACGCTCCATCGCGATCTGCTGGATCCGGGCCCGCACCCAGCGCGATTGATCCCCGCCCCGGGACATGTAGTCGGTGTAGCGCTCCAGCGCGAGGTCGGATCGACCCGACTCATCCGCGGCGCGACCGAGGAAATACGAAGTCGACGCGTCCTCCGGATCGAGAGACTGCGCGGTCTCCAGCTCCGAGATCGCGTCGTCGTTGTCACCGGCCCTCATGAGGGCGGCACCGAGGTTGCGATGGAGCCCGGCGTCGTCGGGACGGCCCGCGAGCTCGGCGCGGTAGGCTTCGATCGCGCCCGGCAGATCGCCGTTGCGAAGGAGCGGATCTCCGACGTACCCCCCGGAGCCCGCGCACCCGGCGATAAGGCCGGCGAGCCCCAACGACCAGGCGGCGAGAAGCGATCCGACGGCGCGGTAACGCGATCGTCGGTCGGCGCGGCAGGGAATCTTCACGGACCCTCCTGGAGGTCGAGGTAGGCAACCAAGGCCGCGGAGCGATCCTCCGCCAGCGGATCCAGCGGGTCGATCTCCCGTACGCGTTTCCAGGCCGTGCGCGCTTCGGCGAGATCCCCCCGTTCCTCGGCGAGGATCGCGTCGCCCGTCTGCAGCAGCAGATCGACGTAGTTCGCGCCTTCGGCGAGGCGCTTCTTGGCCCGCTTCTTCTCGTCGAAGTACTGCTTCACACGCTTTTCCATCTCGTCGTGCGTCGGTGCGTCCTCGCCCTGCGCGGAGACCAGCAGTTCGTGCATCTTGGGGAGCAGGAGGTCGAGCAGGACCTTCCGCTCCAGCTTGAGCAGATCGTCGCCGGAACCGATCTTCATTTCCAGTCCCTCGGAGAGGAGGATTTCCGTGGTCGAGGTATCGACCCACTTGAGATCGAGGCGGATCTTCTTCTCTTCGACCTGGAAGAGCGATCCGAACAGATACGACTGCGCTCCGCAGAGCTTTCCCAGGGGAACCGAGTATCGCGGATCGAACACTTCCTGGTTCTGGTTCATTCCGATCTCGTCCAGCAGCACGCCCAACCGTTGGCGATCGACGATCTTGAGCGGCGTGGAGGCTTTGAGATCGGTGACCAGAATGTGCTGAAGCCCCAGCGCGAAGCGGTCGAGATCGTAGGCCCCCGACACGATCGCGTTGTTCTCGATGTCTCCCACTGCGACGGTACGGATGTCGGGGCGCCCGCCGCCCGCCGCCAGGAGCACGCTGTCGCGCAGCCCGTAGTAGAGCCGGACGACGGGTGGGGGGAGTTGCTCCGGCCGGTCGAGCTCGGCCAGCGGGTCGGTCTCGAGGATCTCGTAGAACGCGGCCCGAGCCTGCGAGGTCCGTTTCGTCGACACGTAGATCGCGCCCAGCGTCGTGAGCGCCTCGACGCGGGCAGCCGGTGGATAGTCGGGGTCACGCAGAACGATCTGGCCGCACGCGATCGCGTCGGCGCTCCGCTGCTCGAAGAAGAACGAACGGGGATCGGCGCGGAAGGCGTCCAGAGTTGCGGCATCCGGTTCTTCGGCGCGGACCGAGGCACCGACCCCGGAGGTCAGGAATAGGACCAGCAAGAGTGCAGGCCGGGGTCCGCACCGCCGGCATTCCTCGCGGGGGAATCGGACGATCCCGCTCCCTCTCGGATGGCTCATCAAGGGCCGCCTTTCTCTCCTTGTCGGGCCGAAGCAGGCCGAGGCTATCACCCGATCCGGTGTCTCGCCAACCGCCTCCGGGGCCCGGTTCGTCCGACGTCCGGCGACGGGGCGGTCTCCCGTGGGGACGTATCGGGCGGGAGCGTCGGGGAGTTGCGCCACAGGCTCCGGCCGGTTCGGGGCGCCTCCGTCTCCGGCGGAATCTTGCCGACATTTCGGCGGCCTCCGGAACGGTCGCGAGACCGTGGCATCCCGGCCGGGAGTGTCCTAGACTCGGCCCGATGGAATCCGCGTCACCGACCACGCCGCGTCCGGACGAGGCACGCGACATCCGCATCCGGAACCAGGCGGCGCTCATCTCGGTCGCCGTGAGCATCCTCCTGCTCGGGGTGAAGTTCGTCGGCTATGCGATGACCGGCTCGACCGCGGTGCTGTCCGACGCGTTGGAAAGCATCATCAACGTTTTTGCGGCCGCCGGAGCCGCGGCGGCCATCCGCTTTTCCGCCAAACCCGCGGATCGAAACCATCCCTACGGTCACGGCAAGATCGAATT
>JAGQHR010000557.1 GCA_020431745.1 Candidatus Eiseniibacteriota bacterium | reverse complement strand
CGGCACTCCCACCGAGTGCTACGCCTGCCACGAGGGCGACTTCAACGGAACCACCGATCCCAACCACGTGACGGAGGGATTCCCCCACGACTGCCAGGTGTGTCACTCGATGCAGGCCTGGGTGCCGGCCGACTTCGATCACAACCAGACCGACTTCCCGCTGACGGGCGCGCACACGGCCACGCCATGCGCGGATTGTCACAGCGGCGGCTATGGCGGCACACCGACCGAGTGCTACGCGTGCCACGCCGACGACTACAACGGGACCAGCGATCCCAACCACACGGCGGCCGGCTTCCCGACGACCTGTGAGACGTGTCACAACACGTCGAACTGGAACGACGCCGACTGGAACCACGACGTGTTCTTCCCGATCTACTCGGGAGCGCATCGAACCGTATGGGACACCTGCGCCGAGTGTCACATGAATCCATCGGACTACCAGGACTTCGAGTGCATCTTCTGCCACCAGCATTCCCGGACCAACACGGACGGCCACCACCGCGAGGTCGGCGGATACGTCTACGAGAGCCAGGCCTGCTACGACTGCCACCCGCGAGGACGTCATTGAAGCACCGACGCGCAACCCTCGCCTGCAGCAAGACGATCTCGGCTCCCGGACGCGCGACCTCGCGTCTCGTCGCACGTGTCGGATCGCTCCTCTTCGGCATCGTGCTGACCGCCGTGCTCGGTTCCCCATCGTGGTCGACCGGGTCGGGAAGCGACAGCGAGACGGGATCCCCGCATCCACCGACGCCGGCGACGACCGCGACGGATGGTCCGGCGGCTCCGGCCCCTCCCTCGGATGAAGGCCCCGGCGCCCACGGCGCGCTGATCGAGCTTCACGTCAAATACGTCTCGATCGATCGCGTCTTCCTCGACGGTGGCCGCGGAGCCGGATTCGCCGTCGGCGACACGCTGACCGTTTGGCGCGACGGCAACGAGGTCGCCCACCTCGTGGTCGAGAGCGTCGCCACGAGCTCCTCGTCGTGCATGATCCTCGGGCAGGAGGAATCCACCACTGCCAATCCGATCGTCTCGGTCGAGGTCGGGGATCTGGCCCGGGGGATCCCTTCTCGCAAGACGAACCGGGCCCGGGTGGCACACGCCGCGGAGTCCGGAACGAACCGATCGGATCGCCTCACGAGGGAGAGCAACCTGTCCCCCGCCTCGCGGTGGAGTGAAACCCGGCTGCGTGGGGGTGTTTCGCTGGTTTGGCAGAACGTCTCGGACGACCTGGGCAACACAACGAACCGTCCGACCGCTCGCGTGCGACTCCATGCCTCGCGCATCCACGGATCTCCGCTCTACGTCCGGGTGCGTGCCAGTCTTCGACGGATCGATCGTGCCCCGACCTCGAGTCTCCCGGACGAGTGGAACGACCGCGTCACCGCGGCATTCCTCGGTTGGGAGAATGATCGGGTGGACCTCCAGGCCGGACGTATTCCTTACGTCGCAGCGGGAGGCATCGGACACCTCGACGGCGCGCTCGCGGCCCTTCGGATCGTCCCCTGGCTCGAGATCGGCGCGTTCGGCGGCACCTTGCCGGGCCGTCAGTACATCGCCGGCTCGACCAGCGTTTCCAACAGCCGCAAGTTCGGCTTCTTCGTGACCAATACGTCGACCATGGCCGAGGGATTGACCTCGGAACAGACGCTCGCCGCGAGTGACTGGTATGACGATCACGCGGCCTACCGCCGCTACCTGGCTTCGACCGGATTCGTGCGCTGGGAGCGCGGTCTCACCGTGTCCCACACCCTCGAGCTGGACCGCAACCTGCAGACGATCTCGGCAAATCCATGGACGCTGACGACAGCCCGCCTCTCGGCCAGGTACGCCCTCAACGCGCGGACCTCGGTGTCGGTACAGCACGAGAATCGTTCGACACGGACCTACCTCGACCCCAATCAGCCCGATTCGACCTCGGTCTCGTCGGGGTACCGCGGGACCCGGGCCAGCCTGAGCTGGACTCCTCGGCGTGGTTTGTCGACCCGGCTCTCCGGAGGCATTCGCAAGACGGAGGCCGACTCCTTACAGAGCTACTCGGTCACGATCGGGGCAACGACGTCGAGGATTCCCGATACGCGCACCCGGGTCCGCGCGGACGTGCAGCTTTATCGCACGCGCTACGCGGAAGGATGGAATCCCAGCATCGCCCTGGAGCGTTCCTTCTTCTCATTCCTGACTGTGGGAGGCGGGACCGGAGCCCGATCTTATACTGCTGTTTCGACGGGCGACGAACACCGGATGCGCTGGAGCCGCTGGACGGCCGGCGTCGATACCCGCTCCCGGGTCCACCTGAGGATGGAGTACGAAACGACCTGGGGCGACGATCCCGGTCGGCGCAGCGTCCTCGTCGATCTCGGATACTCGTTCTGATGATGCCCGATGCGACCGGCCTGACCAGCAAGGGCCGCCCGCAAGGCAAGCTACCGACCGCAGGATGAAGGCACGGGTCGGCGTGGTGGGGATGATGTGATGTCGGAGTCCTTGGTCATTTGGGGAACGGCGGCCCTTCTGGTCGCGGTTGCGCTCATTCCCTACGTTCGCCGGTTCCAGAAGCGGGCCACCGCCGATCGCCTCCGTCGGGAGGAAGCGGTCACCCTGGGATTCGATCGGCCCGCGACCCAACATCCGCTGATCAACGAAACCCTCTGCATCGGATGCGGCGCCTGCGTCGATGCCTGTCCGGAAGGGGATGTCCTGGGAGTCGTGAGCGGTCGCGCGGTCATCATCAACGGCCTCCGCTGCGTCGGTCACTCCCGTTGCGCGGAAGTATGTCCGGTCGGCGCGATCGAAATCGGGCTCGGCGACATCAGCGACCGACCCGACATTCCGGTGCTCGGCACCCACAACGAATCCTCGGTCCCCGGGCTCTTCATTGCCGGGGAGCTGAGCGGCTTCGCGCTCATCCGCAACGCGGTCGCGCAGGGCCGTGAGGTCATGGAAGAGGTGGCGCGCCGGATCGCGGCGACTTCCACGCGTGGCGCTGCGGCCTCGGCCGACGGCCAACCGATCGTCGATGTCATCGTCGTCGGGGCAGGGCCGGCGGGATTGTCGGCGGCGCTGGTCGCCCGGCAACACGCACTTTCCTGCCTGATCCTCGATCAGGACGATCCCGGTGGGACGATCCTGCACTATCCCCGCAAGAAGATGGTGCTGACCCAACCGATCGAGATCCCGCTCTACGGCAAGCTCCCGATGGAGGAGTACCAGAAGGAGACTCTCCTCGATATTTGGCACGACATCATCCGACGTTTCGAGCTCGATCTGCGTACGCCGGAGCGCGTCGGCCGCATCTCTCGAGAAGACGGCGGATTCGCGCTGGAAGCCTCGAGCGGTGTCTTTCGTTCACGCTATCTCGTACTCGCGACCGGG
>JAGQHR010000055.1 GCA_020431745.1 Candidatus Eiseniibacteriota bacterium | reverse complement strand
GAGGCTCGTTCCGGCTCTCTGACAGCTCCGGTCCGAAGACCGGTCTCGTAGGCAGACAGGGAAGCGCTGCCTCGAACTTCGTGGCGTGCCCGCTGAACGTGCCGATCTCACCATCAGGAGATCGATCGCAACCGACGAATCCGGACCAGGAGGTCCAGCCTGAGCGCGAGGATTCGACCCGTTTCGACCGGGACCCTCCTCCTGGTCGCCCTCTTGTCCTCCACCGCGACCGCGGTGACCGTGACCGGTGTGCGCTCCGGCGACGATGCGTCACGCACCCGTCTGGTCCTCGATCTCGACGGCACGGCGCCGGAAATCGACGCTCCCGAGCACGCATCCGATCAAGTGCTCACGGTCGGGCTTCCTCGCTACCGCCTCGGCCCGGGGGTCACCGCCGAGATCGCGTCCGTGGGTCGGTTGATCCAGGGCCGGTTCGAAGACCGGGGCGATGACGGGATCCGGCTCGTCCTCCGTCCGAATCGTTCGTGCGCGCTGCGCTGCTTCGCGCTGGAGAGCCCGCCCCGTCTCGTGATCGACGTGATCGACGCCCCGCCGGAGCCGCACGCGGGGGAGACGAGTGTCGCTCCGCGGACGGATGCCGAGGAGGCGCCGGCCCCGGCGGAGGCGGCATCGCCACCCACCGACGAGCTCCCCGATGAGCGGACCCCGATCGAGGCCGCCCCCGGCCCCAAACGATCCGGGCCGCGCATCGTGGTGATCGATGCCGGGCACGGGGGGGAAGACCCGGGCGCGACGGGTCCCGGTGTCCGCGAAAAGGACGTCTGCCTCGACGTCGCCCGCCGGCTGCACAAGGAGCTGGCGGGACGCGAGGGGATCTACCCGATCCTGACGCGGTCGCGCGACGTGCTCCTCCCGCTGCGCAGCCGCATGGCGCTGGCCGAGGACGCCGACGCCGATCTCTTCGTGAGCATCCACGTCAATGCCGCCGCGACCAAAAACGCGCAAGGCGCCGAGGTCTTCTTCCTTTCCATCCGGGGGGCGAGCGACGAAGCGGCTCACGAGGTCGCGGCCTATGAGAACGAAGCCGGGGTTGCCGGCGACGGTGACGCGCAGCTCTCCGGCTCCGAGATTCCGTTCTCGCTGAGCCTGAGGCAGAGCGACACCCTGCTGCGGAGCAGCCGTGCCGCGGAGGTGGTGCTGGATCTCCTCGTCGAACGGGAGCTGGCCCGGAACCGCGGCGTGCGCCAGGCGAATTTCGCCGTCCTCCGGAGCTATCAAGTGCCGTCCATTCTCGTGGAGCTGGGGTTCGTTTCGAGTCCGATCGATCGCGAGAACCTGGCCTCCGCCGACCATCGCGGCCGCTTGGCCAAAGCCCTCGCCGACGGTGTTGTCCGCTATTTCTCACAGTATGCGCCACTTCGGCGCGGGGATGAGCCCTAGCGGGGATCCGCTGCTTCCGATCGGGCCGACCACCGGCCTAGTCGGGAGATCCCCGATCCTGCATCTCCGTTCCGTCCTCGATTGCAGACTGCAATCCGTCAAGGTGGCCGGCCTCCCTTCCGATATTCCTTCTGTCGGCTGGACTTAGAACCGCGGGGGGAGGTGGGCATGTCGTACACGGTCCCGTCGAGCGGGTCGCCCTCGCCTGATCCGGAGCGACTGGGTGCGGTGGGCGAGGCCCTGCGCGTCCTCCAGCAAGTGGACTCCGAGCTCCACCTGGAGAGGCTGGAAGCCGCAGGAACACGACTGGCGCTCGATCTGGAGCAGAGCGGCTTGCGCGACCCGGCGCGCATCGTGGGAACGATGCTGGAGCTGGTGCGCGATCGCCGGCGGGGTCGCACCGGGCTGGCCGCTCGTGATCTCCGAGACTTGCACAAGAGCTATTACGACGTGGCTTGCGCACTCGGGACATCCGTCCCAGTGCGGCAGCCGCATGAACCGCGAGGGATCCGCAGGTGGATCAGACGAGGGGAGCCAAGATGACGGCGCGCATCCGCGAAAACGACCCCCGGTTGCAGGACCGGGTCAAGCGCAACATCAATCGCATCCAGAATCTGCCGGCGCTTTCCGACGTCGTGGCGAAGATCGTGGCACTGGCGGAGGACCCCAAGGTTTCGGGTCAGGAAGTCGCGGAGATCGTCGGCCGGGATCAGGCCATGGTCACCGCCATTCTCAAGATCGTGAACTCGCCGTTCTACGGTCTCAATCGACGCGTCTCTTCGATCAACCATGCGATCGTGCTTCTGGGCTATCGGACGATCCGAAACATCGCGCTCTCGACCTCGCTGGTGAACACCTTCTCGGGCCCGGAAGGCGACGCGCGCTTCGATCGCAAGCGATTCTGGACCCACGCCGTGTGCACCGCCGCGGCCGCGAAGCTCGTCGCACGGCGTCTGCGGGATACCGATTCGGAGGAAGCGTTCCTCGCGGGTCTGATCCACGACATGGGACGGATCGTCTTCAGCCACTACTTCGGTCCGGAGTTCACGGCCGTGCTCACGCTCTGGAGCGAACGCAAGATGGACCTTCTCGAGGCGGAGCGGGTCGTGCTCGGGATGGATCATGCCGAAGCAGGCGCCCTCGTCGCGCGGAAGTGGAACTTCCCGGCGGCGGTGGCCGAGGCGATCGGCGCTCACCACGACGCGACCCGGGCCGCGGAGGTATCCGAGCTCGCGACGTGCGTCTACCTCGCGAACCAGCTCACGCAGATCGGGGAGGAACGGTTGAGCCAGTCCTCCGAGGCCGCGCCGGCGGGACCTCCCAGCGCCGAGCTACTCGAGGCGATCGACGCGGATCTGCGCGAACGTTTCGAGCTGACCCCCGAGTCCCTGGAGCAGCTGTTGGCCGAACTCGAGGGCGAGATGGAGAAGGCACGGACCTTCCTCGACGCCCTCAACGTCTGAAGGGGCGGACTGCTCGATGCGCACGTACGACGCCTCTGCCCCCGGCGCGGACACCGCCTGGCTGGGGTGGGAGCGAACCGGCATCGAACGGCTCCTCCATCAGGACCTGGACCACTGGCAGGTCGGCCTGTGTCTTTCCGAACTCCTGGCCCGCCGCGCGCTCCAGCCCGGGGAGTCCTTTCGTTTCTCGCTCTATCGGCACCGCGCGGATCGCGATGGCTACGAGCGAGTAGGACATTGGGCGGGTCGTCGCGACGGCGTGACGCTCCATGCCGAGCGGGTCGTCGGCGCGCCACCCGCCGAAGAGGTCGACGGCGGCCGTCCGATCGATCCGTCGTGCGAGATCTTCCTGCCGCTCGACACGGAAAGCGCCGTGCTCGGATTCGCGCTCTTCCGGACGGACTCCGAGGGCACGCTCGTGGAGCTTCCCGCGCCGGAGCTGGCTTTCCTCAGCCGTGTCGGAGGTGCCGCCCTCCTGCGGATCGCCGACGCGGATCGTCTGCGCTTCGCCCATCGCGCGCTGGCCTCGACGAATCGTTACTTGGAGGAGGCCATCGAGCTCCAGAGCGACGCCCTTCTCGCGGTCGATCCGGAAGGACGGGTGGTGGCGGCGAACGAGGCGGTCGAATCGGTGCTGGGCGTCCTGCCGGCGGATCTGATCGGGGCGTTGGTCGCGGACGCGCTCCCGAATCAGACCGCGGTGACGCTTCTCGCCGGCGCTCAGATGGCGGCGAGCCAATCGGGCATCTTTCATCGGCTGCTCCGGCTGACGGTGCCGGTGCGCACGGACTCCGACGAAGCGGTCGCGTCCGACGGTCGACCGAGCGGTCCGGAGGCCGGATCGGAGCTGGAGGCGCGCACCGTCGAGGCGTCCTTCGTCTGCGTGCAGCTGGACCTGGAGGCGGCTCCCGGAATCCTTGTCAGCCTGCGGGATGTGCAACGCGGAGAGGATGAGGAGTGGTTCCGGGCTCGGGAGTGCGCGGGCGAAGCGCTGCGTGGGGACGCGCTGCTCCGCCCGGTGGCCGCCCTGCGCGGGTATCTCGGATTGCTGCGGGACGAGCTGCCGATGCGGGGTCGGACCCTCGATCTCCTGCACACGCTCGACCTCCAGGCGGAATGGCTGCAGGTTCAGCTCGAGTCGCAGTCGCTGATGGAGAACTTCCGTCGCCGGCAGGCTCGGTGGCGGGACCGGCCGGTCTCTCCCTGGGTCCTCGTCGAGCGCGCGCTCGGGCGCGTGCGCAGCCGGCTCGAGGCGTGCGGGGTTCGTGCGCTGCGCAACCTCCCCGACGATCTTCCCTGGATCCGCGTCGATGTCGAGAAGTGGGTCGTCGCCCTGGCGCACCTGATCGAGTGGACGCTGCATCGCACACCGGGGTCCGGAACGCTCGTCATCGAGGAAGATCCGGCCAGCCGTGCCGACACGCGCCTCAAGCTGCGGCTTTTCCTGGAACCTTCGCCGACCGGCCGGCAGACCGATCTCGAAAGCCTGGGGATCCCCGATCGTGAGTTTCCGTACGGCCTGTCGCTCGCGAAGGCCGTCGCGCATCACTACGGCGGAACGCTGATCTGCGATACCCGACCGGGACGGATGCCTCTCGTCGAGCTGACCATTCCTCTGGATGCGTCCGAGGAGTGGCCGCGCTCGGCGTGATCCAGTCGGTCTGAGCAGAAGGAGCGGACGTGGATTTCGGAACCATCATCGGATTGATCGCGGGGATCGGTTTGGTCACCGCGGCGATTCTGCTCGGCGAGACCGCCTCGGCATTCTGGAGCCTCCCTTCGCTCTTGATCGTGGTGGGAGGGACTCTCGCGTCGACGCTGATCAAGTTCCCGCTGTCCGTCGTCGTCGGCACCGTCGATGTGGTGCGGCTCGCCTTCGTGCGTCGTGCCGAACGACCGGAGGAGCTGGTTGGAGTCATGGTCCGACTGGCCCAGGAGGTCCGCCGGGAAAGCCTGCTCGCCCTGGAGCGCGTCCCCGTGTCGGATCCGTTCCTGAAGCGTGGAGTCGGTTTGGCCGTCGACGGCACCGAGCCGGCTCTCATCGAGTCGCTCTTGCGCGCGGAAGCGATCGCCGAGCAGGAACGCCACGATCGCGGTCAGCGGATCTTCCGCACGATGGGTCAGACCGCGCCCGCCTTCGGCATGATCGGCACCCTCATTGGTCTGGTGCAGATGCTGACGCGGATGGACGATCCGTCCAAGATCGGCGGTGCGATGGCGGTGGCGATCCTCACCACGTTCTACGGTGCGGCCCTCGCATATCTGGTCTTCATCCCGATCGCCGAGAAGCTGAGCGAACGATCGCGCACCGATTGGCTCCATCGCGAGATGGCGATCCAGGGCTTGCTGTCGATCCTGAACGGGCACCATCCGCGACTGGTGGAGCGCCGGCTCCACGGCATCCTCGGTCCGGGCCGGTCCACGAACGGCCGCCTGCCGCGGAACCGTCTGCGTCCGGCGGCCTGAGCGAGGCGCGACGATGTTCCGAAAGATGGGACCGGGAGACTTCGAACCGACCGGCGAGGGCGCGCCGGACTGGGCCGTCACCTACGGAGACCTGATGAGCCTCCTGCTGGTGTTCTTCGTCCTCATCGCGTCCTACTCCACGCTCGACGTCGTGAAGTATCGGGACCTCGTCGGCTCCGTGCAGACTGCCCTGGGAACGCGCGATCGCACGCTGGACAATCCCCAGCTCGACAGCTCTCCCACCGCGGGAATCGCCTCCGCAGCCGAAGAGAGGGAGCGCCGCTGGGTCGAGCGAGAGGTCGAGGCCACGGTTCGGGAGATCGGCGGTCCGTTGCAGATGATCCATTCGCGCGAGGGGTTGCGGATCCGCATCGACGGGCAGGTCCTGTTCGAGACGGGAAAGTCGGAGATCAGGCCCGAGGCGATGCCGCTGCTCCAGCGCCTGGCACCTCCGCTCCGCCGCTATCCCTACCGCGTGCTGGTCGAGGGGCACACCGACGACGTCCCTATCCAGACCGCGCTCTTTCCGTCGAACTGGGAGCTGTCGGCCGCGCGGGCGGCGAGCGTGGTGCGCTACCTCATCTCGCAAGGAGAGGTGCGTCCGGATCACCTGACGGCTCTCGGTTATGCGGACACGCGGCCGGTCGCACCGAACGTCGACGAAACCACTCGGGCCCGCAATCGGCGCGTGGAGTTTCTGCTCTCGCTGCCGCAGCAGAACGGCCCCGATCTCGTACCCAATCAGATTCCCGACTCCATCGCTCCGTTCCTTCCCGAGCCGGAAAAACCGTAGCGCCCACGCGCGGGGGTGCCGGGGCGGGACAGACCGGTGTGCTATTCTGACCCGGTGAGTCCTTCGAGAATGCCGTCCTGCGTGATCCCCGAGGGCGCGTCTCCGCGACGTTCGGAGACGCGTGCGCGCGTCCTGCGGTCGACGTGGTGGGTGCTCTGGATGATCGCGGGTCTGATCCTGACCGTGCCGGTCCGGGCCGGCGAGCTTCCGGACGATGTCGCGGCGTCGCTCACTCAATCCCGGGAGCTCGCGGCGGAGCAGCAGTACAACGCGGCGATCCTACTCCTCGAAGGACAACGGACCCTGCACGGTGATCTACCCGAGCTGCTGGCCGCGCTGGGCTCGATCTATCGCGAGCTGCGTCTTTGGGACGAGTCGATCCGATTCTACCGGCGTGCGACTCGGCTCGACCCCGGGTCCGCGGAGTTCTGGGCCGGATTGGGCGGGGCCTATTTCGAAGCGCACCAGCCGGACTCTTCCCGCGTCGCTTTCCTCGCGGCGTGGAGGCTGGACGCCACGCGGGCCGAAACGGCCGGCTACCTGGGAGAGCTGGCCCTGGAGGCAGGGGACCTGGCGCATGCGCGCGAGTACTTCCTGCGACGTCTCGAACTCGAAGGGGAGAACTTCGACGCCCTGACCGACCTTGCGGTCGTCCACGAGCGATCGAGCGACTGGGCGTCGGCGCGTCCCTATCTCGAGCGAGCGGTCGAGCTCGCTCCCGAGCTTCCGGAAGCGCACTACAACCTCGCGATCCTGGAAGCGAACAACGGACGATTCCACGAGGCGGTGGTGGAGGCCAACCGGGCCCTGGAGCGCGATCCCGAATACCTCGACGCGCTGCGCTTCCTGGCCGTGCTCTACTTCGAGAACCAGGTCTGTGACGAGGCGGTCCGCTATTTCGAACAGGTCCTGCTGGTGGACCCGCTCGATCGCGAGGTGAGGATCGGGCTCGCGAGTTGTCTGCACTCCCTGGGGGAGACCGATCGAGCGGTGCTCGAGCTCAAGACTCTGATCAACCATCTGGGAGAGGACTACGATCTGCTGCTCATCGTCGCGGACTTCCGCCTCGAGCAGAATCAGCTCGACGAGGCGCTCGAGATGGCGTCGCGGGCGGCGGCTCTCGACGTGCAGCGACCGGATGCGCACTACCTGCTCGGTTTGACCTACCGCAAGCTGGGGCTGGAGGATCAGGCCCTCCGTGAGTTCCAGACCCTGGACGATCTGCGCGAGGCCGAGCGGGTCGCGAAATCGCAGGATGGCGCGGCCGACCCCCTGTCCGAACCCGGTCCCACCATCCCCACTCCATTCAGCCGCTGAGCGCGTCCGGATCGGGCGGGGCTTGCCACTCCCGGAGGAACGCGGCGGTATGCGGTGCCACCTCGTCCGGGTTGCGATCGTGTGCCGATCGAGCGAGCCGCGCGCGAAGCGCGTCCAGATCGGATGGCTCGTCGATGTCGAACCAGGTCTCCAGCAACAGGGGCTCGAGTCCACCGGCGCGCAACGCCTCGGCGGTGCGTTCGCAGGTGTGGGGGGACGACCACGGCACCGGCCTCAGGACTCGGCGCAGCTCACCGCTCCGAGCATGTGCCCCGTGAACTCCGAACGCGACGTAGCCGCCGTCGGCGGCGGGGACGAGAACCGCCGGATGCTCCCGCAGAGCCTGTACGGCGTCCCGGAGAAGGCGCACGGGAAGGTCCGGGCTGTCGGTTCCGATCACGAGGGCGCGGTCGATTTCGGGAAGCCGAAGCAGGCGCTCGAGCGCGGCAACCATCCGCGTCCCCAAACTCCCGCCGCCCTGGCCCGCGATCGGAAGCGCGAGCCGCAGCGGGCGAATCCGGGATCGGGCGGAAAGCGGCGAGAGGAAGAGAATTCCCGGGACCCCGACGATGGAGACCAAGCGGTCGGCGTCTTGCAGTGACGCCTCCTGGAAACGCGCCGCTCCCACGGCTCCGAGCCTGGGAATGAGGCGCGTCTTTGCTCGACCCGCGATCGGGGCGCGGGCGAGGATCCCGATCGCGCATCCTCCGACGTCGGCCGCGGGCTTGCCCGGGCGCGTCGGGTGGTCGAGAGCTCGCTCGCGGTCGGACAGAGGACCCTCCCCGTGAGGAGGATCGCGGCCGGCGCACCCGATCGACCCTCCTTGTTCTCAATCGCGGAGGTGAAGCACCTTCACCGAGCGCTGCTCGGCGTTCCATGCTCCACGAATCCAGTAGATGCCGGATGGACTGGGAATCCCGAACCCGTCGCGCCCATCCCAGGACACGGCGAGCATACCGGCTGGAAGCTTGCCCTGCGCCAGCGTTCGGACGCGCCGTCCGGCGGCGTCGATCACGTCCACGGTGACGTGCCCCGGGGCCGGCAAGAGGAGCTGGCAGCGCGTCGATTCGTGGAAGGGGTTGGGCGAAGGACGTTCCAGAGAGAACGAGGGCGGTGCCGCCTCCCAGCGGGCTGCATAGGGGCCGAGGGGTGCTCCGTCGCGCCCGGACTCGAGCGGGATCAACCAGTAGGACACGTCGGGATACTGGAGGAGCGGGTCGTCGTCGAACGCGTAGTCCGGTCCCGGCCCGACTTCCCCGACCGGGATCGTTTCGTTCGCGAAGTAGCCGGCTGCGCCCGAGCGATCGACCGATTGGGTGCGCTCGATGCGGAAGCGCAGCTCACGGGCTTCTTCCGGCACGGACCAGGAGAGGCGGATCGAGCCCGGCGAGCGAACGACCGACAGTGCGAGCACGATGATGGGGGTGGGTTGGGAGATCGCGGCCAGCGCGTCGATCTTTCCCGCTCCCCACACCTCGTTGGGAACCGTTCCGGTGAACCCGTCGATGCGGGCGGTCTGCGCCAGGTGGTCGAGCATCTCGCGGCACGAAAGGGGACCGTATGCCTCCAACATCAGCGCGACGAGGCCGGTCACGTGCGGGGAGGCCATGCTCGTGCCCTGATTGATGAAGTGTCGGCCGTCGGCCAGGATCCAGGCATCCGCGATCGGATAGTCGGAAGAGAGCGCCGCACCGATCCCGGCGCCGGGCGCGGCCAGGTCCGGCTTGATCACGCCGTCGCGCCGGGGCCCGTTGCTGCTGAAGGCCGCGATGTCGCCGAGGGTGGGGAGCGGGTTGTACATATAGTTGTTTCCGTCGACGCTCTTCCACTTGTTCCGGGTCGTATACGCGGCGACGGCGATCGCGGAATCGGCGGTGGCCGGGGACGACACCAGCTTGGCGGCCGTCATCCCCTGCACGAAGTACGGGGCGTGGGCGTCTCCGAACGTGTGATTGAACAGCCACGCGTCCACGTCGGCGGTGTGTCCGCTGGGAATCGATGTCACGTTCTCGATCTCGAGGGTCCAGGTTCCTTCTGCCGGAGCGTTGATCGAGGTTTGATCCCAGATCTGCAGGTAGAAGTTGCGATCGACAGTCGGCGGATCGGTCACGTCGTTCTCGAGGAGGACCCAACCGTCCGTCGTGCTCGTCTGCACGCTTTGACCGGGCGAAACCGGCCCCACGACGTCGCCGTTGGGTGTATGCAACGTCAGCTCGACCACCTCACCGTCGGTGTAGTAGCCGTCGATGAGGAGGTAGTCGTTTCCGGAACCGGGCCAGCGCGTGTAGGGCTGGACGACGAAGGTCAAAGATTGTGTCTGCGTGTGCGCCACCGAAGTCTCGGCATGGATCGCGCTCTCCTGGTCGTTGCCCGCGGCCGCCACCACCAGGTGGCCGGGACCGACCAACGAATCGACCGCGAGATCGCTCTCCTCCGTGCCGTCGTGCGGACCGAACTGGTGTCCGAGGCTGAGATTGACCACGGCCGGCATCCCGAGGTCGTCCGCCTTCTGGAAGATGTAGTCCACGGCGTCCACGATCGACGACGTGAAGAAGTCGGTCTTCACGAACACGATGGTCGCTTCCGGGGCGACGCCGACGAACTGATAGGCGGGCTGGCCGTTCCCGGTCGCGGCGCCGTTTCCGGCCGCGGTGCTCGCCACGTGCGTGCCGTGTCCCTGATCATCGATCTCCGTCGACGATCCGGCGTCGATCTCGACCTGGGTCCACTCGCGACCGTAGCCGAACTGGGACGGAGGATTGACCGAGATGACGGTCTGGTCCCAGAGGTAGGCGACGCGGCTCCCGCCGGGCAGCAGGAAGTCGTCGTGTTCGAGGTCGATCCCGGTGTCGACGATCCCGACCACGACGCCCGCGCCGGCGAATCCCGCGTACACCGGCGGAGCACCCGTGCCCTGTTGCACGAGATCGGCGCGGATATCCGGGACACTGACGTCGAGCGACGGGCGGGTCCGGGCCGCGGTCTGGATGCGCAGCACCTCCGGGCGTGCGGCCAAGTCCCGGATCTCTTCCAGGGTCAGGCGGCCGGTGGCGCGATCGCCGTAGTGACGGAGCGCCGGCGTCGCGGAAAACGGAGCAGCCGCACGCAACGTGACCCAGCACGCGTACCAGGCCCCGGCCTCGCGCGCCGACGACCCGGCGCCGTCGTTCTCCGGTTCCTTGCCTTCCGCATCGACCGGGAAGACCCAGGCTGCGCCCGGGACGGACGTGCCGCTCGCGTCCGCGACGGGGGAGGCGGCCGGCGCCTTCCGGGCGGCATCATCGTTCCGAATCACCTGGCGCAGGATGGGATCGAGCTTGCGCAACGCGGAATCGTCGAGAGCCCGCGCGGGCGGAGCGATTCCCAGGGCCCCCAGCCAGAGAAACGCGAACAGAGGCATCCTGCGG
>JAGQHR010000556.1 GCA_020431745.1 Candidatus Eiseniibacteriota bacterium | reverse complement strand
ATTCGGGGATCGTGCAGGCGAATCGGGGCTGGGCTCGGCTCATTCAAGGAGATGCGGAGGGTGCGGTGGCCGACCTCACCGCGGGGCTGCAGCGTCAACCGAGCTACATGGACGCCTGGCGGCTTTTGGGCAACGCCCAGGAACGCGTCGGACGCTCCCAGGAAGCACTGGCAGCCTATCGGACCTATCAGCGAAACGGCGGCACGGCGGTCGAGGTCTCGGAAGCCATCGACCGGTTGGCCGCCGCCACGCGTTGAAGGTCGTCCGGGAGGAGGACCGGCCGGATCAGACGCCCAGATGCTGGGAAAGCAGCTGGGAGATCTTGTCCTTGGACGCGACGCCGGTGAACTGGTGCACGGGCTGGCCGTTCTTCAGGAAGATAACGGTGGGCACGCTCATGACCCCGAACTTCTGGGCGATGGCCGGCGCCTCCCCAACATCGACCTTGGCAACGAGCATGGAGCCGTTCTTTTCCTGGCCCAGCTCCTCGATGATGGGCTCGAGCTTCTTGCAAGGGCCACACCAGGTGGCTCCGAAGTCGAGCACCACCGGAATGCTGGCCTGGGTCACGACTTGGTCGTAGTTGGATTCGGTCACCTTCTGCATCGGATCGTTTCCTCCTGGGTCTCTGGTCTCGCAATGTGGAGAGGGGGGCATCCCCCCTTGTGGCACCGGTCCCGGACCGGTGTTGGATGCACGAGCCGGCCGAACGGCGGGCTCAACCGAACTGGACTCCCTGGGCCAACGGAAGCTCGTCGGACCAGTTGATGGTGTTCGTCTGCCGTCTCATATAGGCCTTCCAGGCGTCGCTCCCCGCTTCCCGACCCCCACCCGTATCCTTTTCGCCGCCGAAGGCGCCTCCGATTTCGGCGCCGGAGGTGCCGAGGTTCACGTTGGCCATCCCGCAGTCACTACCGAGGACGCTCAGGAAGCGTTCCGCCCGCTGGAGATCCCGCGTGAAGATCGCGCTCGTGAGTCCCTGGTCGACGGAGTTGTGGTGGCGCATCGCCTCTTCCAGATCCGCCACCGGGAACACGTAGAGCAGCGGACCGAACGTTTCCTGCTGGACGATCGGCATGTCCGGGCGTCCGCGCACGATCGTCGGCTCGAGGAAATTGCCGGGGCCGTCCAGAGGCCGTCCTCCACAGAGTACCGCACCGCCCTGGATCTTCGCCTGCTCGATCGCCGCGAGCACCTGGGCGACGGCCTCCGCCTTTACGAGAGGCCCCATCGTGGTGCTTCGCTCGAGCGGGTCTCCGATCCGCACGCTGCGGTAGCTCTCGACCAGCCGTTCGACGAAGGCGTCGGCGATGCCGCTCTCGAGGAAGACCCGACGCGTGCTCGTGCACCGTTGTCCGGCGGTCCCGACGGCACCGAAGAGGACCGCGCGCAGAGCGAGATCGAGATCGGCATCCCCCAAGACGATGACGGCGTTGTTCCCCCCGAGCTCGAGGAGCGAGCGTCCGAGGCGTTCGGCAACCACCCGGCCGACATGACGGCCCATCGCGCACGATCCCGTCGCGGACACCAGAGGCATCCGCCGATCGCGGATCATCCGTTCCCCGACGGTCGGAACGTCACCCATCGCCAGCGTGAAGACGCCCGCGAGATCGTGACGACGCATCACGCGGTCGACGATCTTCTGAACGGCGATGGCGCAAAGCGGGGTTTCCGGCGAAGGCTTCCACATCATGGTGTCTCCGCAGACCGCGGAGACCATCGCGTTCCAGGCCCAGACCGCGACCGGGAAGTTGAAGGCGGTGATGATGCCGACCACGCCCAGTGGATGCCACTGCTCGTACATGCGGTGGAACGGACGCTCACTGTGCATGGTCCGGCCGTAGAGCTGGCGGGACAGACCGACCGCGAAGTCCGCGATGTCGATGACTTCCTGGACCTCGCCCTCCCCTTCCGCGAGGATCTTCCCCATCTCCAGCGAGACGAGCTTCGCGAGCGGTTCTCGATACGCCCGGAGCTCGATGGCGATCTCTCGGACGATTTCGCCCCGTCGCGGCGCCGGCACGACTCGCCAGCGCGCGAAACCTGCGAGGGCGGACGTCATCACCGTGTCATAGTCCGCATCTCCGGCTTGCAGCACGGTTGCGATCGGCTCGTTCGTGGCGGGGCTGCGGGAAACGAGCGCGGAGCCACCCGGGCGATCGATCCAGTCGTCGCCGTAGACTCCGGAATTGACCTCGCCGATCCCGAGCTCCCTCAAGAAATCCATGCGTCGCTCCTTCCAGGACCGGATGGTCCAAACGGAAACAGACAGCGAGCATAGCCGTCAGAAGCCGAAGAGGGAAAGACGCCGGTGTCGGGGCGCGCTCCAGCATCCCGGGGTCAGATGAGCGCTTGCCACGGTCGGTCGAACATGTGCTAGGCTACGCAGGTCCGCGTGCACCAATGCCTGGGCCGCTCGTCCCGAACGAAAGGCGTCCCAGTGACCTTCACCCGATCTTGGTGCGCAATCGGTGCGGCGAGTCTCCGCGCAGCGGTCAGCTGAGCAAAGCATGCAGTTCGGAGGGTTGGCTACGACCTTGTTTCTGGTCTGTGACCGAACGCCTTTCGAGTAAGACTCCCCGGGCTGCTCCGGCAGGGCCACGTCGTGCCGGGCCGCCCGTTTCGAGATCCACGCCCAGACTTCTTCGCGCTGCTCTGCGAAGGAGGAACGTTCACAGGAGTTCCATTGAATTCGAAGAATCATGAGTCGTCCGGCACCGGCGGCAGCGGCCGTCGGCGGACTCCTCGGCGGCGTCCATCCGGCAGCGGCGAATCCGGCTCGCAGGGAGCGGCTCCCGGCACCTCCAACGCCCGTCGTTCCCGCCCTTCCTCCTCACGACCCGGCGCACGGCGCCCCGACAACGGACAAGGATCGGGAGGCAACCATCGCGGCCAGGGCGGCCGGCGCGGAGGCGATGCCCGGCAACGACCGCGTCGGGACAACCGGGCTCGCGGAGGACGGCGGCGCGAACGCGATCTCCTCGACAGCCTGAAAATGCTGCACCGTGGCATCAGCATCGATCCTCATGAACGTCTCGTCCTCGAAACCACCCCTGACGCCTATTCGACGCGCGTGTTCGATCTGGTGGCCCCGATCGGCAAAGGACAGAGGTGCCTGATCACCTCGCCCCCCAAAGCCGGCAAGACCATGCTCCTGATGGCGGTGGCGCAGGCCGTGCTGCAGAACCATCCCGAGGTGACGGTGGTCTGCCTGCTCGTCGACGAACGTCCGGAGGAGGTCACGTACTTCCGCCGCGGCGTGAACTGCGAAGTAGTCGCGAGCTCGAACGACATGACGCCGGAGGACCATGTGCGGACGGCGGAGGAAGCGATCGTGAAGATCGCGGAGGCCGTCAGTGAAGGAAAGGACGTCGTCCTCCTGCTC
>JAGQHR010000555.1 GCA_020431745.1 Candidatus Eiseniibacteriota bacterium | reverse complement strand
ACGTCGCGGCTCGTCGAAGCCGGGGGCGAGCAGACCGACCCAGACCGGGGCGAACAGCCAGAGCAGCACGCAGAGGAGGATCCCGGCGACCGCGAGGACCCGTCCCGAGAGACGGACGGTGAGCCAGGCCAGGCGGGGATGGCCTCCGCTCAGCATGTGTTTGAAGGTGGGCAGGAACGCGCTGTCGAGGACGCTTCCGGCCAGCAGATGGATGAGCAGGAAGACGCCGGTCTGTGAAACCCGGAACGCGTCGGCCAGGCCGGAGGTTCCGAAGGCCCAGGCCAGGACGCCTTCCCGGATCAACCCCAGTCCCTTGCTCGCGATCGTGAGGGTCGAGATCCAGAGTCCGGCGCGGAGAAGCCCGGACAGCTCCGGCATCGTGGCGTGCGAACCTTCTGGGCGTGCGTCCCGATTCATGCGCCGGGATCCTAGCCGGGGGCGGACCGGCGGACCAACTGCTAGTATCGACGCTTCCGGTCGGGGACGGCCCGGCATGCGGCCCGAACCGAGGCCGGCACCGGTTCTTTCGGCGCCGGACGCGGATCCGATCGGAGGTGCCGAAACGAACCCGCACCTCTCGGTCGCAGTGGTCGTGGTCGGGGGGACTTGGCTCAGGAGCACGGGAGTTTGCAATCGACGATGCCTGCCTTCACCGAAACCGATCTCGTCCTGGCGATCGAGACGTCCTGCGACGACACCTGCGCCTCCGTCGTGCGCGGAGACAGCACCGTGCTCTCGAGCGTCGTCTCGTCGCAGGGAATCCACGCCGAGTACGTCGGCGTCGTGCCGGAGCTGGCCTCGCGGGAGCATGCCCGTCTCGTCCTGCCGGCCGTGCGTCAGGCTCTCGATCAGGCCGGATGCAGCTTGGACGACATCGCCGCCTTCGCCGCGACCCGCGGTCCCGGTCTCATCGGATGCTTGCTGGTCGGAATGGCGACCGCGAAGGGGCTCTCGTTGGCCCGCAACCGCCCGTTCGTCGGCATCAACCACATCGACGGACACCTGGCCGCGATCCGCGCGGAGCGGGTGTTCGATCCTCCGTACGTCGCGCTCGTCGCTTCGGGCGGACACACCGAGCTGATGGTCGCGCGTTCCGACGGGACGCCGGCGCAGGTCCTAGGCGCCACCCGGGACGACGCTGCGGGCGAGGCGTTCGACAAGGTCGCCAAGCTCCTCGGACTGGGTTTCCCCGGAGGTCCGGTCGTGGATCGGCTGGCCAAGGAGGGCAATCCCGAAGCCATCGGATTCCCGCGTGCGTGGCTCGGGCTCGATCGCGGCCGTCTGGACTTCGACTTCTCGTTCAGCGGGCTCAAGACCGCGGTCAAGCTGCACGTCGAACGGCATCCTCTGGCGGAGGACGAGGCGACTCGGGCGCGCCAGCTCGCCGACGTCTGCGCTTCCTTCCAGGAAGCGGTCGTCGACGTGCTGATCGGGAAGATGGAAGCGGCGGCGCGGCACCATGGGATAGATCGGTTGCTGCTGGCGGGAGGGGTCGCGTGCAACTCACGGCTCCGGGCGCGCACGACGGAGCTCGCGGAGCGGTTGGGCGGCGAGGCCGCCTACGCGCGTCCGGCGCTCTGCGGGGACAATGCCGCGATGATCGGGCTGGTCGCGGTCCGCCGGTTGCGCGCGGGGGAGCGGGACCCGCTCGAGCTGCCCGCGGTCGCCAACCTCGACGACCTCGTGCGGGTCTGAGCCCGGCGGCGATTGCCGCTCCTGGAAGCCCCTGCTAGAATCCCGCCGGCCCGTTCGGTGCGTGGTCGCCTCGGCGTCCCGCCGGATCCGCACGAACGCCGCCGGCGCGTCCATGGACGAGACCCGGGCATTGACGACCCAGGAAAGGAATCCCATGACTCCAAGGCTCCCCCGTTCCATCGGAGCGATCGTCGCCGTTCTCTGTCTCCTCGGGGCGGGTTCCCTCGCCGGCATCGCGCGGGCCACCGACAGCTTCGAGCCCAACGACGATCCGAACAACGCGACCGAGCTGCCGAACGGGGTACCCCTCGAGTCCTGGATTTCCGTATCGGGCGATCTCGACTGGTACCACTTCACGCACGCCGACGAGCAGCAACAGGTCAACATCGTGCTCAGCTCGCTGCCGCTCGACACCGACTACGACATGCAGCTCTACTTCTTGAACGAGCAGAGCACGCTCGATCTGGTGGCGACGTCGGAGAACCCACCCAACAACGACGAGGTGATCAGCGGAACGGGGCCGGCCGGGGAGTACTTCCTGGTCATCTACGGCTTCGAGAGCACGGACTTCGATCCGAACGACTCCTACTTCCTCCAGGCGAGCTACGGGGGGGGCGGCGGGGGCAACACGCCGCCGCAGGTGTCCGTCACCAGTCCCAACGGCGGCGAGGTCTTTGCGGTCAATTCGTCGCAGACGATCCAGTACACGGCCACGGATCAGGAGACCCCGAACGGCCTCGCGATCACGATCGAGCTTTCGACGAACGGCGGGGGGAGCTGGAGCATCCTCACGAGCGGGACGAGCAACACCGGCTCGTTCCCGTGGACGGTGCCGAACACGCCGACCACCCAGGCCCTGATCCGTGTGACCGCGAACGACGGTCAGGCGACCACTTCGGATGCTTCGAACGGGACGTTCAGCATCCAGGCCGCGGGCAATCAACCCCCCGTCGTGACCGTGCTCTCGCCCAACGGCGGGGAGAACCTGACCGGGGGGAGCGCGTCGAGCATCACCTACACGGCGACCGATGTGGACGACGATGACGCGTCGCTCCAGATCACGATCGAGTACTCGGCCAACGGCGGGGGGAGCTGGACTCAGGTGGCGGCGGGACAGAGCAACACCGGAAGCTTCTCGTGGACGGTGCCGAGCGCCGCGACGACCCAGGGCCGCGTCCGCGTGACGGCCTCCGACGGGGAAGCCTCCGGCAACGACACCTCGAACGCCAACTTCACGATCACCGCCGCGCCGACGGGCTCGAACACGCTCGCCGTCACGAACGGAACCGGCGCGAGCGGATCGACCATCACGGTGCAGCTCACGCTGAGCAACGAGAACAACGTCAAGTCGCTCCAGACGGATCTGGTCTTCGATCCGGCCGTGCTCTCTTTCTCTTCGTTCGCCGGCTCCGGACGCGCGGTGACGTTCTCCGACTCGGCCCGGGTCGTGAGCAGCGGCCGGGTTCGAGTGGTGCTCTACTCCACGTCCAGCGCCTTCCTGACCGCCGGATCGGGCACCGTCGCGCAGATCGAGTTCCAGGCGAACGGCGCCGGCGGATCGTCCTCTGCCCTTACCCCCACCGCGTCCGTGCTCTCGGACGACAGCGGGCAGGCGCTGAACGTGACGAACACCGCCGGACAGATCTCGATCACGGGTGGCGGAGGAAGCCCGACGGTGACGGTTCTCGCACCCAAC
>JAGQHR010000554.1 GCA_020431745.1 Candidatus Eiseniibacteriota bacterium | reverse complement strand
CATAGGGAAGAGTCCGGCGAAAGCCCCCTCTCGCCGCCGTGGCTGCGGCCTCTTCCGACAGGACGCTTCCGGCGCCGTCCGGGTAGTCGATGCGCACGCGGTACCGGAGCTCTTGGTCGAACGGGGCCGACTGATCGAGGAATCTCGAGTCGGTCGCGCTTCCGAGGGAGGTGAACTGTGCGCCGCCGTCGGTGCTCCGCTCCACTCCCATCACCGTCGGGCTACCGCTGAGCGACACGACCTCGGGCGCAGCCCAGGCCAGGGGCACGATCCCGTCGAACCCCGATCCGGCAGCTAGTCCGGTAGCAGGGGGAGCCGCGATCTGACGGACATAGAGGACGTAGCCACCGGTCGCGTCGTCCCCCGTCCTCTCCCCGTGGGAGACGCCGGACGCGGAGCGTGAAGGGGACACCGGGGCGTCGCCGATCTCACCGGGACGGAACCAGGAAGGGGAAGCACCTCGTTCCTCGCTCGCAGGGTCGCGAAGAGGAACGTTGGTTTGATAGGCATACCGGATCAAATAGGACGTATCGTCCGGAAAGATGAGGACGAGCCGGGATCGTGACGCATCGGGAGCATCATCGTTCTCCGCGAGCACGTCTCCGTCCTGGTTCTGGATCCAGAGGCGTCCGTTGAGCGCCGACCCCAGGGTGTTCACTGCCTCGACCTCGACGACGTCGCCGCGCGCCCCGGAGATCCGATAGAAGTCGACATCCCCTTCGGGCGCGATCTCGGTATCGACGGACTGGTACCCGTAACCGACGACCGTCGCAGAATCAGCGGTGTCGTTGGGTTCATTGGGATCGGTGGCTCGCGCCGACCCGGCTCCGATCCCGAGGCAGGCCAGAATCGTCAAAGCGGGGACGAAACGCTTTCGTCCCCGCCGCAGAGCAAGCAGCATCCCCATCGAGATGATCGCCCTCCCCCTGTGGTCCTTCACGAATCCGGGTCGAACATCACGCACACGGACGGGGACGCGTCCCCACCCTATTCCAGGATCGACGAGATCTCCGGCAGAAGCGGCCGGACGGAAAGCGTCTTGAGAGCGAAGTTGCTCCCCTCGCCCACCCGGCACACGAAGAGGTCGCGCATGTGCCGCATGAGCCCGAACTCGTCGAGGCAGGCCACTCCCCCGCAAATCTCCATCGCGAGCAGCAGGAGCTCGGAGGCACGCCGCGAGCACTCGATCTTCACTTTGGACGCGGACTCCCGATCCATCGATCCCTGGTCGTATTGCCGCACGGTGTGGATCAGCCAGGTGATTCCCTGATGGAGCGCGATGTCGAGATCCAGGATCACGTCCTGGATCCGCTGGAACCGTCCGATCGGCTTGTCGTCGAACTGGACTCGTTCCTGAGCATACGTCCGACACTTGTCGAGCGCGAAGGCCAACGACGCCAACGAAAGGCCGGCGATGAAGAGCCGGCCCCCGTTCAGAGTCGTGACCATGACCTTGAAGCCCTCGTTCTCTTCTCCGAGGATCGTTTCGTTGCCGACGTGCACGTTGTCGAACGCGATCGACCCGGTGGAGGACTGGAGCCAGACGTCCTTGCCCTCCATCTCCTGGTAGTGGACGTCGGGATGGTCCATCGGGACGATGAAACAAGTCGAGCGATGTCCCGGCCGACCGGCCGGCTCGGTCAGGGCATGCACCACGACATGGCTGGCCCAACGCGCATTGGTGGACCAGCACTTCTCACCCCGGATCCGCCAACCATCGCCGTCCCGGGTCGCCGTCACTTCCGGATTGGCGGCATCGGAGCCGCGCCCCGGTTCGGAGAGACCGAATACGAACATCCTCTTACCGGCCGCCAGGTCGGGCAGGTGGGCCTTCTTCTGATCCGGGTTCCCGAAGAGCTGGAGCGGCTTGGTCCCCAGGCTGGCGGCGGCTCCGGGAGTGATCGCGACGCTCTGAGAATGGTATCCGAGGGCGAGTCCCATGAGGATGAGGTCGAGGTGCTGCCCCCCTTGGCCGCCGAAGCTCTCGTTGACGGTGAGCCCGAAGAGACCCAGCTGCGACATCTTCTTGATGGCGTCATCGGGCACCAACACGTGTTCCCGTTCCCAGCCCAACAGACGCGGCGCGATCTCCTGATCTCCGAAGTCACAAACGGCCTGGTAAAACGCAAACCGCTCCTCGTCCAGAAGCGGCTCCAGGTACCGGTCGATCTGACGCGCCATCCGAATCCTCCACCGCGACGGCCCTCGGACTGGGCGCGCGGACGCCGGTTTCAACACAACTTCACCAGTCTAGCGAATCCCGATCCGGATCAGAAGGAGGATCGACATCCGAACACCGGAGCGACATGGTAGCCAAGCTCAAGGGCCTCGCGGCGTTGCCGTCGAGGCTCCGTTCCCGTCCGGCGCCCCGCCCCTTTCGCGAGCCGCGCCTCGCGGTCACCCCGACGCGCAACCTCGACGTCCCGCTTCGCGTAGGCCGGCGAGTCGAGGACGTGCTGGAGCGTTCGCTCTCGCCGATCTATTGTTCGGCCGGAGAGTCGCCGATGTCTGCACGCGGTCGGGACGGCATCGCCGCCAGTCCTGCAGCGTAGCGGTCGCATCGCGAAACACCAGTCGGGGCGAACCGAACCCCGCCGCTGAGGGCATCGTTCTCGGAGACAGGATCGGTGCTGCGACGTCAGAGATCGGCTTTCGATGAATCCAGCCCGTGCTCCCATGTAGTATCGAGAGCTTGGAATGGACTGCGCCCGCCTCCCTTGGGCCCGACCGGGCCATCCGTGAGTGATCGACGGGCGGACTAGGCTGCGCTCTTTGGAGCGGCACGGGAATCGTTCGGAAACAGGAGGTCCTCGATGAAACTGCGTTTGACCCTGCTTGCCGCCTGGCTGTTTGCGGTGACAGCCTGCTTGGGAGCCGGCACGGCCGGGGCCGCCGACTGGGCGGGCAAGGAAGAGACGCGCGACGGCGCGTTGCACGTGATGAACCCGGCCAAGCCCCAGAACGGAGCGAGCTCGGTGGATCTGGAGGAGCTCTGGCGCATCGGGGGAGACACCGACGACGACAACGAGTTCTTCGGCGTCATCATGCGGATCACGAACGACGCCGAGGGCAACGTCTACCTCCTCGACATGCAGCTCTCCGAGGTCAAGGTCTTCGGCAAGAACGGGAAGTATGTCCGGACGATCGGTCGCGAGGGCGAGGGCCCGGGCGAATTCCGCCGGCCCACCGATCTGTTCTTCGTCCCCGGCGGGAACCTGGGCGTCCTCCAGGCCGCTCCGGCCAAGATCGTGCTGCTGACGAAGGACGGCAAGCCGGCCGGCGAGTATCCCACCCCCAAGATCGAGGGCGAGGGATTCCTCTCGGTCAGCGGTGCGCGGCTCGCGGGTGACCAGCTGGTCTGCATGGCGCAGGCGAGCAACTTCGACCAGGAGAAGG
>JAGQHR010000553.1 GCA_020431745.1 Candidatus Eiseniibacteriota bacterium | reverse complement strand
TTTGCCGCCTGGGCCGAAACCGATCCCGCTCAGCGCGCGGCGCTGCTCCGGCACTGCGCCGCCGAGGACGTCACGTACACGGACATCCACGCGGCCACGACCGACCGAACCCAGCTCAGCGAGTGGATGGCCGCCTGCCGGGGGTTCTTCCCGAATGTGCGCGTGGTCCGGAGCGGTTCCGTGCTCAACTGCCGTGGTGCGCTGCTGGTCCGTTGGCGCGTCGAGGGACCGCAGGGCGAGGTGTTCGGGACGGGCACGAACACGGCGCGCATCACGATGGAGGGACGACTTCGATCGGTCATCGCGTTCTGGGAACCGTAGCTTCCACGGGCGCTCGCGCGGGAACCGGTACGGTCCCGGAAAGGAGAAGGAGAACCACTCGACGAACGGGCGCTGCTCGGCCAGAATCGTCCTCGATCTGGCCGATGGAAGGCCGCCCCGTGGGGACTCGTCCGAGCCCCCCGGCCGACCCGAACCCATCCATCGATCTCGAGGAGAGCGCAGCCATGGGAAAGAACCAGGACGCCAAAAAGGAAACGAAGAAGAAGCCCGCAAAGACCCTCAAGGAGAAGCGCGCCGAGAAAAAAGCCAAGAAGAACGAGTCCTGATTCCATCACGGACCCGAAGAGCGGCTTTTGGAAACGCGCCGAGGGACTCGAATCGGGCAGGCGCGCTCCCGGCGCCGCAGTGACCCTACGTGTCCGTTCTGAGGACGGAATCCGGAGCTACAAGGAGTGAGCGGTCCGCCCACTCCTTTCGCTTCAGCACGTAGTCGCCTCCCCCCTGCGAAACGACCACCTCCGTGGCCAGGCCCGACGGAGGCACCGTGAAGCGCAAGAACTCGAGAGGTCGCTGCCTCGGCACGGTACGCGTCCGATCCGGGCGGAGTCAGCCTTACCGCACGAACGTGAACTGGACCGTGGCCCGACCCGATACGCCACGGAGAACGCCGAAGTACATTCCGGCAGGTGCGCGGCTCCCGCGCATGGTCCGTCCATTCCAGATCACGTCGAACCGACCGCTCTGACCTACCTGGACGGGAAGCTCGCCGATCGTTCTCCCGCTGAGATCGTAGATGTCGAGCGTGACTGACGATCCCTCGACCAACCCCTCGCCGTGAAACTGCACTGAGTTCCGGGATGGATTGTGTGTCACCGTCACGAGCGCGGGATTGGACATCGCGGACTCGGAACGCAGGAGCGGGGCCCAGGTTGGACCGCAACCCACAGGCCACGCGCCGATCACTGGATCCACGAAATCAGCCCGCCGCACGCACGGAGAACGTGAGTCGAGGGACAGGTCGAGACCATCGAGACCGCAGAAGAGCGGATCTGCGTGCAGATTCCGTCCCGTCTCGAGGAGACCTTCGAGACACCCGACCCAGTCTCCTCCGGCGTTTCCATAGATGTCGGTGGCTGCGATCACAGGGGCATCGCTGCAAAGAACCGCAGGACCGGGCTCTCCGAAGGCCAGGATAGAGCCACGGATCTCGGGAGCTTGCCCGCTCCCGACGTGGATCGCTGCGGCTCGGGCCGCCTGGTTGCTCGCAAACGTGACGTGATCGAAGACCACCGGACTGTCGTCGATCCGGAAGGTGGCGCCGTTGGTGCTGGTGTTTGCTGCCCACGTGCAGCCCTCGAACAAGGCACGTGTGTTGCGAATCGTGATCGCTCCTCCGTCGATCGCGCGATTGTTCTGGAAGACACAACCGATCGCTTCCAGATCGCAGCCGGTGAGTCGGATCGCGCCGCCACTCCCGGTAAGGAAATTCCCTTCGAAGCGACAGTCACGAAGCCGGATTCTCGCGTCGACCGCCGAAAGCCCGCCCCCGGACTGGCCGGCCGTCCAATTGCCACGGATGATGCACCCTTCCATCTCGATCGTTCCGCCCCCGCTGCCGACTCCTCCGCCGGCGATATCGGAGGTGCACGCCTCGACGATGCAGTTGACGACGACGAGGCGAGAGCCCACGGTGAGATCGATGCCTCCTCCTCCATAAGACCAGTGACCGTTGCTCCCGACGTGTCCGTTGATGATCTTGATTCCTTCCACGACCGGGCCGATGTCGTGATTCAAGTCGACGAAGATCCCTCGATGGTTGTCAGCGACCGTGCCTTCACAATCGATGACACAGGCCTCCGGGTTGCCGGAAACCGAGCGCAGGGTCATCGCGGTATTGTTGAAATCGAGATCGCGATTCCCATCACCCCGGTAGACGCCATCCTCGAGCTCGATGACGCTGCCCGGCGCCGCGACGTCCATCGCATCCTTGATCGTGGGGTAGTCACCGGATCCGTCCGCGCGGATCCGGAAAGTGCGAGCCATGGGACAAGGCGCGTACCCCTCGACCCCGAAACCGAGCACTCCGTAGTCAGCGATTTCGTCGATGATCGGAACGATAGAGCCATCACCGAAGTGGCCGCCGAACTGTGGGTGCGGACCGACAGCGAACGTGGATCCGGCCACGCGCGCGGTGGGCTCAGCATACGCATAGCCGGCAAACCAATAGACGCAGGTCGCCTGGCTCGACTGTCCCTCTGCCCAGACGACCTGAGTGCCCCCGCCGTTCTGCGGCCAACCGGGAGTCGCGATCTCGAGGTCACCACAAGCTCCGTGCCCGAGAAGCACGATATCCGCGTCGTAGATGATTCCGAACTCCACGCCCCGCAAGTCCGGTTGCTGCTCTCCGGTGAACATCGCGTAGACCGACCAGACCCGCACGTCTGTGGAATCGATCGTCGATACCACGGAAGCGCAGTCGGCCAGAGAGTCAGCGCCGCAGTAGTCCTGGCCGACCGAGTACACCGCCGGAGTCGCGTGAATGACGAGGGTTCCGCCCGAGTGCGGACCAGCGACGGTCCGGCCGGCGGCTAGGAGCAGGAAGATCGAAATGACGAGCGTTCGCGGCATGGACATTGCCGAACCTCTCCGAGTGGCGGATAGGCGATCGTGTCCCGTTTTCGGCCTCGAATCGAGCGTAGCACGCATTTCCCGCGCGGTCACGACTCCGATCTCATGGATTGGGAGTCGCCGGTCACCGGTACATCGCTACCGTGGTACTCCGCGTATCCGCTCGCGAGGGGGCCTCGCCCCCCGATCCACCGCCCGTGGACGACCTCCCGAACGGAGACATCGACCAGGAACCGCGATCCATCCGCAACCGCTAGGGAGTGTCCAACGCGGGAAGGCCCGCGCCGGTCAACGACTCTGGCAAGCCGCGTGTACTCTCGAGCGCCCGAATCACCGCCGCGGGAGGGTTTCGGGGATCGAAGACAACTGGCTTCAGGAGGTTGATGTCACAACCGGAGCAGACTTCCAGCGATTGTTGGATCACGCCACGCCTCGCCGCTGCCATCCGGCGTCCTCTCCACACGGCTGCGAATCCGTCTTCGAATGCGTT
>JAGQHR010000552.1 GCA_020431745.1 Candidatus Eiseniibacteriota bacterium | reverse complement strand
TTACGCATCACGAGCCGCAGCGGACTCCCTTCGAGGGGAAACTCCTCCCGGAACTTCCCCACCAGATAGCGCAGATAGTCGTGCGCCATGCGGGCGGGCTCGCTCACGAACAGAGCTACCGTGGGCGGCGCGGTCCGCACCTGGGTCGCATAGTAGATCCGAATCGGACGCTGTCCACTCCCTCGTGACCGGGGTGGGTTGTGGTCCGTCGCCCGCTCGAGAACCCGATTGAGGTCCGCGGTCCCAATCTCCCGCCGCGTGTTCTCGTAGGCCGTCATGACCACCTCGGGCAGCCGGTGGATCCGCTGGTGGGTCAGCGCGGAAATGAAGACGATCGGTGCGAACGCCAGGAAGGGCAGATGCTCCTGGATCCTGCGCACCCAGTCCCCCATCGTGCGCTCGTCCTTCTCCAGGAGATCCCACTTGTTGACCGCGATCACCACCCCGGTGCGAGCCTCCTCGATCAGCGAACCGATCCGGGCGTCCTGACGGGTGATCGGCTCGGTCGCATCGAGGACCAGGACCGCGATGTCCGACCGATCCAGAGCGCGCATGGCCCGGAGCGTCGCGTAGAACTCGTAGGCGGGCTGACTCTCCACCCTTCGGCGCATCCCTGCGGTGTCGACGAGGATGAGGTCGTGACCGTGGTAGCGGAACGGCGCGTCGACCGCATCCCGCGTGGTTCCCGGCTGGTTGTCGACGATCATCCGCTCTTCGCCGAGGAGGAGATTCGCGAGCGAGGACTTGCCGACGTTGGGGCGACCGACCAGAGTCACCCGGACCCCGTTCTCCCCGCCCAATCCCGCTCTCGTGTTGACCGAGCGGGGCGGCGCCGATCGCAGTCTCGCGACAGCCGCATCGAGGAGATCGGCCACACCTCGCCCCTCGGCGGCCGCGATCGGGAAGATCGTTTCCCATCCCAGCTCGAGGAACTCGAGCGCATCGGCGTCGAGACGGTCGTGATCCGCCTTGTTCCCGGCCAGGAGCACGGGTAGATCGAGCTTGAACAGCTCGCGCGCGATGACTCGATCATGGGGCTGCACGCCGGCGCGCACGTCCACCACGAAGAGGACGAGATCACAGATCCGGACCGCTTCCAGAACCTGTTCGAGGATGCGGTGGTCCATCACGTCGTCGGCTTCGGGTACCCAGCCGCCGGTATCGACGAGATGGAACTCGAGACCATTCCAGTCCGCCCGCCGCACCAGGCGGTCGCGGGTCACACCCGGCGTATCGTCGACCACCGCGAGCCGCGCACCGATGAGGCGATTGAAGAGTGTCGACTTGCCGACGTTGGGTCGGCCGACGACGGCAACCACGGGTAGGGGCATGGCGTGCTCTCACCACCGCCGATCGCGGAAACCGACCTGGACCGGAACTCCCAGACGACTTTCCAGCTCGTGCAGGCTCAGATCGTCGAGGAACTTGAGATCGTCGTTGAGCGTCGCCGGAGGCAGGATCACGCGGTCGCCCAGATCGCCTTCTGCGGTCAACGCCCCCAGAATGTCGCGTCCGACCAGGAGCCCCGCCACCGTCACGCTGCGTCCGAAGAAATCGTTCGGAACTCCCACCACCTGCACCTCGACCGGCTCCCGGGTGGCAGCCAGCTTCGCGCGGATCTTGGCCTCCAGCACCGGGCGGAAAAGCGCCCCCGTGACGAGCGTGACCTTCCGCGCACCGTCCTTCGT
Source organism: Candidatus Eiseniibacteriota bacterium (assembly GCA_020431745.1). Classification (GTDB taxonomy): domain Bacteria; phylum Eisenbacteria; class RBG-16-71-46; order CAIMUX01; family CAIMUX01; genus JAGQHR01. The sequence continues at coordinate 1,716 of JAGQHR010000552.1, read as the reverse complement.
CGCCTCCGGAAAGAGACGACGAGCCCGACCGAGGCGATTGAGGAAGTAGCGGGTCATCCCGATCCCGTTCTCGATTTGCGGGAATCCGTCGTAGTGCGACTCCGGCGGCACGGGACGCCCGAGCAGCCGGTACCACTCGTCCGCGAGATAGAGCCAGGTGCAACCCCACTCCGCCCGGAAGCGCGCTTGCATCTCCTCCGCATCGCGGAGCGTCGCGGCCGCCAGTGCCGGCGTCACCGGATCGAGTCGCTCCAGCCCGTCTCGGTGATCGGTCATCCCGAGCGGAACCACGGCCAGCGACTCTACCCGTGGATAGTACGCCGCGAGGTCGCGAATGGTCTGCCGCAGGTCCTCCCCATCGTTGTAGCCGGGGACGAGGACGACCTGGGTGTGCATCGTGATCCGGTGCTCGGCGAAGTAGCTCAGAATGGGCCGCACGTCCCGTTCGATCCGGGACTTGATCAGCCGCTGGCGGGTCTCCCGGTTCATGGAATGGATCGAAAGATAGATCGGCGAAAGCCGCTGCTCCACGATCCGGCGGATCTCCCAATCCTTCATGTTCGAAAGCGTGACGAAGTTGCCATGGAGGAAAGAGAGCCGGTAGTCCTCATCCTTGACGTAGAGCGTGGATCGCATCCCGGCCGGGTTCTGGTCGATGAAGCAGAAGACGCACTCGTTGCCGCAGAGCCGAGTCTTCATCGGGGCGAGCCGGACGCCGAGATCCCCTGCGCCCCGTGGGAGGACGTTCACGGTCAGGGTCTCCGACCCTCGGCGCACCTCGAGATCGATCTCGTCCTCGGCGGTCCGAAAATGGAAATCGAGGACGTCCCGCACCTTCTCGCCGTTGACCCGTTCGATCTGGTCTCCGGGAAGGATTCCGGCTCGCTCGGCAAGCGAGCCTCGCTGGACGGTGTCGACCTGAACCATGACGCCCCTATTGCGAAAAACCCTTCGGCACGTGCTCCGAAGGGCCGGCGTGTGCGTAAAAGTGGAGCGGGCAACGGGATTCGAACCCGCGACATTCAGCTTGGGAAGCTGACACTCTACCAACTGAGTTATGCCCGCTCGAAAATCGGAACCTGCAACGGACGACGATAGGCCGGGGCCGTCGGGGTGTCAAGAACCGGCGTCAGCCACCAGGGACAGGATCCGCCCCGCCACGGATTCCGGCGGGTCCTCGGCGGAAACCGCGATGGTCACGGCGCCGGCCAGCCGGTGGCGGAACCAGGTCTCCTGTCGTTTCCCGTACTGTCGGGAGTGACGGAGGAAACGATCGCGCGCCTCGTCCCAGGTCGTCTCTCCTCGCAAGTGCTCCGCCATCTCGCGGTATCCGAGCGTGCGCATCCCGGGGGCGTCGGCAGCGAGCCCCCGCTCGAGGAGCCGGCGCGTCTCTTCGAGCAATCCGTCGGCCAGCATCTGCTCGCACCTGCGGTCGATCCGCGCGTACAGGTCGGCACGTTCGCGCTGCAGCACGAAGCTGGGGATCGGAGGATGCACCCGCCCTTCGCGCTCACCGCGAAAGAGATCGGCGAGGGGACGTCCGGCCTGGGTCACCAGCTCGAGCGCCCGCATCACCCGCTGCCGATTCCGCTCCGGCACACCGGCCGCACCCGACGGATCGAGCTCCCGGAGCCGTTCATAGGACGCGGCGACGCCGTGATCGCGCGTGAAGCGCTCGACGCTCGCACGGACCTCGGGGTCGATCAGCGGCAGCGC
>JAGQHR010000551.1 GCA_020431745.1 Candidatus Eiseniibacteriota bacterium | reverse complement strand
CAGGGAGTGGTCATCGGCGCTGCCGGCAGCTCCGAATCGGCACCGACCCTGGGAGATCGGGTGTGGATCGGACCGCACGCCGTCGTCACTGGACCGATCCGCGTGGGGAGCGACGTGGTGATCGGCGCGAACTCCTTGGTCGCGGCTCCCCTGGCCGATCGTGCGGTGGCGGTGGGGGTGCCGGCCCGCGTCCTGACCTATGGCGGGTCGGCCCGCCTGATCAAGGTCCCTCCCACCCTTCGACAGAGATGGCAAGCCGCTCGTCCGGCGGTCCAAACCGTGCCGCCGTTGTCGCCGCCCCGTTCCCGACCCGCGCCGAGCTCGGAGGGAGCCGTAGCCGACGCCGACCGTCGCCGTGACCCCGCCTAGTCCCCCCGGGCGTTTCATTTCCAGACGATCGGGCTGTTGCAATTTGAAGCAGCCGACTCCGCACTGAGCGTCACAAGTCCGTCCTGCGAACTTCCAACCTCGGGTGATCCTTGTAGGATAAGAAGTTGCACGCCTGTCCGACGGAGCGGAGTCGACGGATCCTCCTTCCGGCATAGGGATTGCAACGCTCAGAGCAGAACTCATGTCTCGGACGTCGAGCCTCGGAAAAGCCGACGCTTCGGAGGGGAAGGAAGGATCACATGGGAAAGATCATTGGCATCGACCTCGGAACCACCAACTCGTGTGTGGCGGTCATGGAAGGCGGGGAGCCGACGGTCATCGCCAACTCCGAAGGCGCCCGCACGACCCCCTCGGTCGTGGCGTTCAAGAAGGACGGAGAGCGTCTCGTCGGCGCGGTCGCGAAGCGGCAGGCAGTGACGAATCCGCGGCAAACGGTCTACTCGATCAAGCGCTTCATGGGGCGCAAGCATGAGGAAGTGCAGGGTGAGATCGGGATGGTGCCGTACGAAGTGACGACCGGCACCAACGGTCTGGCCGCCGTCAAGATCGGCGACCGCAGCTACACGCCACCGGAAATCTCCGCGATGGTGCTCCAGAAGATGAAGCAGACCGCGGAGGACTATCTGGGAGAGAAGGTCACCGAAGCGGTCATCACCGTCCCCGCGTACTTCAACGACAGCCAGCGTCAGGCGACCAAGGACGCCGGGCGGATCGCGGGTCTCGAGGTCAAGCGCATCATCAACGAGCCGACCGCGGCGGCGTTGGCCTACGGTTTGGACAAAGAAAAGAAGGACCTCAAGATCGCGGTCTACGACCTCGGCGGCGGGACCTTCGACATTTCCATCCTCGAGCTGGGTGACGGCGTCTTCGAGGTCAAGTCGACCAACGGCGACACCCACCTGGGTGGCGACGACTTCGATCACAAGATCATCGACTGGCTCGCAGGCGAGTTCCTGAAGTCCGACGGTGTCGATCTGCGCAAGGATCCGATGGCGCTCCAGCGGCTGCGGGAAGCGTCGGAGAAGGCGAAGACCGAGCTGTCCAGCACGAGCCAGACCGAGATCAACCTGCCGTACATCACGGCGGATCAGTCGGGTCCCAAGCACCTCAACGTGACGCTCAGCCGCTCGAAGTTCGAGCAGCTGGTGGACGACCTGGTCCAGCGCACGGTGGGTCCGTGCCGGAACGCGCTCAAGGACGCGGGTCTCTCCGCGTCGCAGATCGATGAAGTCATCCTGGTCGGTGGGTCGACCCGCATTCCGAAGGTGCAGCAGGTCGTGAAGGAGCTCTTCGGACGGGAGCCCCACCGGGGCGTCAACCCGGACGAGGTCGTCGCCGTGGGCGCGGCGATTCAGGGTGGCGTGCTCGCCGGCGACGTCAAGGACGTGTTGCTGCTCGACGTCGTCCCGCTTTCGCTGGGCATCGAGACGCTGGGCAGTGTGATGACGCCGCTCATCGAGCGCAACACGACGATCCCGTCCCGGAAGACGCAGGTGTTCTCCACCGCCTCGGATAGTCAGACGCAGGTCGAGATCCACGTCCTCCAGGGCGAACGCTCGATGGCGAACGACAACAAGTCGCTCGGTAAGTTCCACCTGATCGGGATTCCGCCGGCGCCGCGCGGCATGCCGCAGATCGAGGTCGCGTTCGACATCGATGCGAACGGGATCCTCAAAGTCTCGGCCAAGGACAAGGCGACGGGGAAGGAACAGAGCATCGTCATCGAAGCCGGTTCCGGTCTCAGTGATTCCGAGATCGATCGGATGGTGCGCGACGCCGAGTCGCACGCTTCGGAGGACAAGAAGCGCCGGGAATCGATCGACGCCCGCAACCGGGCGGAGCAGCTCTCCTACGAGATCGAGAAGACCATCAAGGAGAACGGCGAGAAGATCGACGCCGCGGAGAAAGCGCGAGTGGAGGAAGCGATCGGCGAGCTCCGGTCCGTGCTCGATTCCGACGATCCGGCCAAGCTCAAGGCGGCCGAGGAGAAGCTCACCGGAGTCTGGCAGGGTGTCGCTCAGAAGCTCTACCAGCAGGGAGCCGGACAACCCGGTGCCGAGCAGGCCCAGGGTAACGGCGCCGGCGCAGGGGGCGGCTCTTCCGCCAAGGATGACGGGGCCGTCGATGCGGAGTTCGAAGTCGTAGACGAGGACGGCAAGTAGTCAACGTACCGAATCGGAGCAACCGCCCGGGCCTCGGCCCGCCTCGCATCGGCGAGTGCGGGCCCCGCGGCGGTTCCAACCAGGGCCACGACCACGGGACCGATTCCTTCGCGGGAATTGGTCCCGTCCGCTGAAAGGCCTTTCGCGTGCCCGGCAGGTTTTTCCGGATCCGCTTCGGTCCATGGAGAAAGGACGATCGCATGAACGCCGACTCGAACCGCGATGGCAGCTCTGCTCACCTCGAGCGTGAGCACGGTTCCGGCGCAAGGGAGGAAAACGCTCCGGATCTCGGACGGAGCACCTCCGCCGCCGACGCGCCGCCCGAGTTCGTCTCCGATCCCGCCTCCACCCCCGGTCTAGGGGATGATCCGGAGGCCGCCCATGGGGAGTCGGCTCCGGCGGGGGCGGCAACTCCCGATTTGGCAGCCCAATACCTCGATCAGCTTCAGAGGTTGAAGGCGGAGTTCGATAACTACCGGAAGAGGATAGCCCGTGAGAAGGAAGCGTGGTGGCGAGAGTCCCGTGCTTCCGTGCTGAGCGAGCTGCTCCCGGTAGCGGACGATGCTGCGCGTGCGCGCGCCTTCTCCGAGCGCGGTGAGTCGCTCGATGCTCCAGGTCTCGAGCTCATCCTCAAGCGATTCGCGACCATCCTGAGCAAGATGGGCCTGGAAGAGATGGATACCGCGCCAGGAACGGAGTTCGATCCGGAGCTGCACGAAGCGGTGCTAGCGATTCCGTCGCAGGAGTCGGAAGGCTGCATCGTGGAGACGATCGAAAAGGGATACTGCTTCGAAGGGCAGATCCTCCGCCGCGGCAAAGTGACCGTCTCCTCCGGTATCCCACCGGAGTAGTCGAT
>JAGQHR010000550.1 GCA_020431745.1 Candidatus Eiseniibacteriota bacterium | reverse complement strand
CGTGCCGTTGGCGGTCGCCACCACCAGCGCACAGTCGGAAAGACAGTAGACGTACTTGTTCCGTGCCATCGCGTTTCCCACATCGAACCCCGCCTCGGGGTTGAATGGAGAAACCAAGGTCGCTTGCCCGCTGGCAAGAAACGAGCGGTACTTCTTCGACGTGCTGGCGCGCATCAGACTGTCCGCGAGCACTCCGATCGCCACGCCGCCGAACTCGAGCGCACCGAGCATCGCCGCCTCGTCGACGCCCCTCGCTCCGCCGGAGATGATCGAAACCCCCTCGTTCGCAGCGCGCGCGCCCAACTGCCCCGCCAGCTCCAGCTGCGGGCCCGTTGCGTTCCGCGATCCCACGATGGCGATCCCGCCCCGGTTGAGATGCGAGCGATCTCCGACTCCGAATAGCAAGGACGGGCTCTTGCCTCCGAGCCTCTTCTTGAGTCGCGCCGGATATTGCGGGTGTCCCCGGCTGAGGACCCAGATGCCGGCGCGCTCCCAGCGCTCGGCCGCCAACGCCAGCGCACCCCCGCGCCCCATCAGGAACCGGATCCTCTCGATGGTGATCTGCTTGTCGTCCAGATCCTCGAGGACTGCAGCAGGGTCCCCGCTCAACAGACACTCGGGGGCCAGCTCACGAGCAAGCAACCACCTCGCAAACCGCTCCCACTCCCCTGCTGACAGAGGCTTGGGCTCGTTCGAAGCGGACCTGGCGAACCGCGTCGTCAGGAGCAGCACCGCGTGTGTTTGCGGGGTCAGTTCCTTTTCATCGAGTTTCTCGCACGAAGGGGCCGCTCGAGCGTCGGCACCCATCTGGCTGGCGGCTGAGAGGTGTTCCTTTCTCGTCACTCCGGGGCCGGCCCGACGGCGAGATAAGTCGCACGTTGGCATAAGATTAAGCGACACACCGTATCGAAGACAAATCCGATCTGGCGCGATCGCTCCCGGTGACCGACAATAGATCTAGCTTATCTAGCCTATAGGTCTCTGGAGCATCCTTATGGAGTGGAAGCTGGCTGACGCAAAGAACAGGTTCAGTGAGGTGGTCCGACGCGCCCTCGACGAGGGCCCGCAGCGGGTCCGCCGCCGAGGCGACTCGGTCATCGTCTTGTCGGAACGCGAGTATCAGAGGCTCACGGGCGGCACACCCGACTTCAAGTCGTTCCTGCTGGAAGGCCCCAGCCTGGAGGGGGTGGACCTGACCCGCGACCGCACCCCCATGCGCGAGCACGATGCGGGAGAGCACGACGCTTGAGGGTCCTCCTCGACACCTGCGTCGTCTCGGAGCTGCGTCGCCCCGGGATCCATCCCTCAGTCCGAGGGCACGTCGACGCGATTCGCAGCGAGGATCTCTATCTGAGCGCCCTCACCATCGGCGAGCTCGCAAAGGGCATCTCACTGTTGCGAGACCAACGACGCCGCGAAGATCTCGCCCGTTGGCTGCTCACGTTGGAACAGAGCTATCGCGACCGGATCCTCCCGATCGACACCGAAACCGCGAGAATCTGGGGCGAGATCACAGCCGCCGCACGAGCGGACGGCCGAACTGTCGCAGCCGTGGACGGATTGATCGCGGCCACCGCCATCCGCCACGGCCTCCACGTCATGACCCGCAACCTCTCCGATTTCCGTCCCACCGGCGCCCTGCTCATCGATCCTTGGAGCGATGCGGTCGGCGGCAGCTGACATAGCGAACTGTCGCCAAGAACGGCTGCCGCGGAACTGTTGCGGTCAGCCTGACGCTCCGCACCGCCATCTCGATCGTTGGCCATTCTGGTCGATCAAATGTCCTATTATTACGATACAATAAAGAGGACATTCCGCAGTACCCTACGAGCTTGAGCTGCCCGCCTTCATGCGGCAGTCCGGATGGAAGGTCAAGATCCGTGACAAAGAGCGGCTCGAACCCCCGCAGTAGCAGCACGTCCGCATCGCGGTCGACCCGGCGCGTGATCCTGGTCGGTTCGCCGCGGGGACAACGCGTCCCGATTCCCCACTCGGATGTGTGCGAGACCGTGGAGCACTGCCTGCAGTGTCTACGGGAGTCACCGGCTTCTGCCGTCTGGATCATCCGAGACACCAAGAGATTCCTGCGGACCATTCGCACATGGAACCAGGCACGCGAATCGTCCATGCACCCCCTCGGCTACCTGCTGCTGCTCACACCTCCGGATCCGTCCGCGGCCATGACGCTTCGGACGCTCTTCCGAGACGTGGTGGGAGTCGAGCCCGCGTTCCGCTTTCTCGCGACGGACGAGCTGTTCGAAGTCGTCTCGAGCCCACCCATGGATACACGGGACCTGTTCATCGGCGGTGCGTTCGACCCGGCTACGGATTCCCTGGCGCTCGTGAGAGGAAATCTGCAGCGCATCGTGGTGCCCGTATCGATGTTCCGAACGAAGGGAGCTCCCAAGCCGGATCCGACCCGTCTTCGGTTCACCGATCACGGGCAAACCGTGCTCCTCGGAGACTACGAGGCTGCGGCAGACGCCATCCTCTACGAACGCGACGCCGACTTCCGGAAACGCCTGGGCGCGCGACGTCGTCGCGAGGACAAGGGGTTCGGCCCGTCCCTGCGCCGGCTTCGAAAGCAGCGGGGCCTACGCCGCGAGGACTTCGCCGGCATCAGCGCCAAGACCATCGCCCGCCTCGAGCGAGGCGAGACCCAACCCAACCGCCACACGCGGCGCGCCATCGAAGACCGGCTCGACCTGACTCTCGACGAGATCCTGACCTACTAAGACTCGGCGAGCCCAGAGCGCATCGTATGGCCGACGCGAAACGCCGTTCCTCCGATTTCGGTCCCGTACCGGGACTGATTTCGGCACCCCGGCTCCGATTTCGCTCCCGTTGCGGGAGTGAAGCGCGCGGAGCGGAGTGCGGGGCCGCGGATTGCAGCCCGCCGCGCTGATGACGGCGCGTTGCTTCGAATCGAACCTGAGGCGCGGCCGCCACCTTCTCCACAGACCAGTGCTTGAATCCGGGGAAAGGCACTCAGGAATCTGGCGACGTGGCCATCGAACGACTGCAGATCACGAACGAGGCGGTCGGCGTCAGACAGTCGCGATAAGATAAGTACTTTTACATTAGCCGGATGTTGGGCGTAAATAATTGGGAAACAACGCGTAACGGACTTCGGGAATGCCGCCGGAGCGACTCGGTTCATCGTCTTGTTCGACTACGAGCGGCACGTCTCGACCGCACGCATCTCCGCGACCCCCGAGGACAGCGATGCGACGTCCCGCCATGTTGATCAGGTCGAATCCGCTCGCGATGGGCCTGTCCCGGTGCTCGAACGGCGCAACCACTCCGCGAACGCATCTTCGTTGAGCTCGCGGGCGGCAAGACCGACCGTGGCCCGCACGGCCTCGACTTCGTCCGCCTCCAATCGGTACCCGTTCAGCTCGAGAAAGACG
>JAGQHR010000549.1 GCA_020431745.1 Candidatus Eiseniibacteriota bacterium | reverse complement strand
ATATCGCGAAGAACCATCCCACGTAGAGGGGGTGACGCACCCAGCGATACGGCCCGGGCGTCACGAAGCTCAGCTCCTGATAGGGCTTGCGTCGCAGGTAGAACCACACCTGCCGCAGCCCGAAGAGATCGAAGTGGTTGATCAGGAACGTGCTCACCAGGATGACGAGCCATCCGAACGCGTACAGGCCCAGCAGAACCGCTTTCCCCAGAGGATCCTCGACGTTCCAGACCACGCCGCCCAGAGGACGCCACTGCCAGAACAGCAGGATCAGCGCCAGGCTCGAGAACAGTACATAGGTGCTGCGCTCGATCGGCTTCGGCACGAGACGCGTCCACCAGCGCTTGAACCCAGGGCGGGCCATCACACTGTGCTGGAGCGCGAAGACTCCCAACAGGAGGATATCGATGAGGAGCGCCGTTTCCAGCCCTCCCTGCCGGGGAGAATCGATTGCCTTGGGAACGACAAGATTGCCCAGGAAGCCGATGGCATAGAGAAACGTGGCGAAGAACACCGCGTAGGATGCGATGCCGTAAACGAAAGCGAGGATTCGTCTCATGGCGGGTCTCCTTTCGGGGGACGGGATCGCGCCCTGGTCGCGATCGGCGGTTCGTGTTCGAGCTTCTGCCAGCCGATACGCAGCTCCGCCGTGGATCCCGCCACGGAAAAGTGCCCGGATCATCCCAGCGATGTACACTGGGCCGTGCCGTCCGTGGGGCGGCCCTCCACGAGTCCCGGATGCGACGTCCGGGGACTCCCACCGGTCCTTCCGATCCCGAGGTGAGCGATGAACGGATCCGGAGATGTCACCCAGCTGCTCATGGCCCATCGGGCCGGAAACGGCGAAGCCCTCGATCGCCTGCTGCCTCTGGTCTACGCCGACTTGCGGAGGATCGCGCGCGCCCACGTCGCGAAGGGACCGATCTCGAACACGCTGCAACCGACCGCGCTCATCAACGAGGCGTATCTGCGCCTCATCGACCAGACCAAGGTTCAGTGGGAGGACCGGCAGCACTTCCTCGCCGTGTGTGCGCGCGCGATGCGGCAGATCGTGATCTCGAACGCGCGCAAGAACTCCGCGGCCAAGCGAGGCGGCGGCCGGGCCAACGTCGCCTGGGACGACGCACTTTCCCCGGGCGACGGCAAATCGGACTGGCTATTGCGACTGGATCGCGCGCTGGAAGCGCTGGGCGAGCAGGAGCAGCGGCTGGCGCGGGTCGTGGAGTGCCGTTACTTCGCGGGGTTCACCGAAGAAGAGACGGCCCACGCGTTGGGCTCGTCCCTGCGGACCGTGCAGCGGGATTGGAAACGCGCCCAGGCTTGGCTGCGTATCGAGTTGGGTGACGAGGGCGGCGGTCCGGGTCCGGCTGGAAACTCCTAGGTTTGCGGATCCTCGAGGGCCGGAGAAGGCCTCCCGCCTTGATCAGCGCGGCACGAGCCCGGGGAACGAGACGGGCGGACTTCGTCTTCGGCCGAACCCGGGAGAGTTGCGGCCGAAGACGAAATGACCCGGATCAGCTCGCGATCACCGGATGACCAGCTTCTGGGAGTCGACCTGGAGCCCGTTCACGCGCATCCGCGCGAAGTAGATACCCGCCGTCAGATCGGACACGTCCACGGTCTCGCTGTGCTCACCCGAGTCCAGTGTCTCGTCGATGACGTCGCGCACGCGCCGACCGGTGACGTCGTACAACTCCACTGCGACACGCGCGCGCGCGCCGGTTCGGAAACGCAGACCACCCTCGTTGGACGGAAGGAACCCGTCGTCCGGCGCCCCACCCGCACGCAGCCCGCCGGCCGGCAGGGTCCAGTTGTCGGGATACGAACGCCAGATGCTCCGTCCGAAGGTCGCAGCGTAGAGAACTCCGGTTCCGGGATGCATCACCAGGTCGGCGACCATGACGTCGGGTAGCTCGGTCGTGTGCTCCTCCCAGGTCGCACCCGCGTCTCGGGACCACCAAACACCATGCATCGTGCCGACGAAGAACTCTTCCGGGTCGGTGGGATGGATCGCAAAACAGAGGATGGGACCATCCGGCAGCCCCGCTCCGAGAGGAGTCCAGGTCTGCGTCAGAGTGTCGTACTTCCAAAGGTTGCCGTCCGGACGGCCGTAGGAATCCGGCCCCGGACCCAGCGTGATGTAGACGACGTCCTGGCCGAACGACGGATCCTGTCTCACGACCACGTCCCGAATCTCCACGTCGCGACCGAAACCGGGATCGTCCCACGGAGATCCGACCGTCAGCTCGACCTCGCTGCTCCACCAGGGAGACCCCTCCTCGACGACGAAGAGCTCGCCCTGCGTGGTTCCGGCGTAGATCCGTCTGGTCGGATTGATGGAGATGTCGGCCGCCCTCACCTTGGCCTCGGGCTGAGTGAATCCCCCGTTCTCGTTGATCGTGAGAAGCTGCGTCTGCTGACACGATCCGTCGAAGGTGAACAGACGTCCCTTTCGGAAGTACCAGACCTCGTTGGCGGGATCCAACGGATCGACGAGAATCGGCCCGTGGAAGCCTCCCGTCTCCGACAGATACTCGTCGTTCACCCCCGCATTGCAGGTTCCCTTGAGCTTGTCCGTATGCCAGTAGAACGCGACGTCACCCGTCCCCGCCGTCGTGATGCAACGGTGACAGACGTCGGACGTAGCGACTTCGTATCCATCGCCCGCCCCGGGCCGGAGCCATGTTCCTACGGCGGGTCTCGACCAGGTTCCACGATCCTGGGTGCCGCCGTAGACGATGTCCCCCGAGGTCGGATCGGCAGCCATGTAGTAGAACTGCAACGATCGATACCCATCGTTGTCGAGCCGGGTCGCCAGTGGCGGATAGCTCGCACCGGAAATGCGCATGTGGTACGCCACACCACCGTCCGTGCCGACCCAGAGGCCACAGCGTGTGGGCTCGATGTAGTGGATATCCGGATGGCCGGAACTAATGGCGGTCCACGTGAGGCCGCCGTTGATGGAACGATAGAGAGCTGCGCCACCGACCAGGAGGTAGTTTGGATTCTGGCTGTCCACGCCGAAGGAGCTCCGCGGACCGGCCCCCTCGAGGAGTCCCAGGCCGCTGGTCAAGGGATCGACCCGCTCGTCCCAAAGGAACGACCAGGTCAGCCCGAAGTCCGTCGACTTGGCCAGAGTGGCGATGCGCCCCTGCCGGCAGAGCGGGTTGGCGGGATCGGTGCAAGGCGGGTTGGCCTCATCGTGGACGACGCGCGCGTAGACGATCCCAGGATCGCTCTGCGACACCGCGAAGATGGTGCGGCCCCACTTCGACGGTGCCGGCCAGTCGCGATTCGGGCCCGGAGGACCGGCGATCGAGACGTACGTCCAGGTTTTGCCCGCGTTGGTCGTGCGGTACACGCCTTTCGCGGAGCTATTGGGATCGTCCGTCTTCGCCAGGCTCGCGAGCGCG
>JAGQHR010000548.1 GCA_020431745.1 Candidatus Eiseniibacteriota bacterium | reverse complement strand
CGCATCGCTCGTGACCATGCCCGCGTCGAACTCCGCCTCTATCCGACGGCGACCAAGACCTTGGAATGACAACGGATCGGAGGTACAGCCTGTTCGCATCGGACGGGCTCCTGACTCGCTCTGAGGTGATTCGACACCATCCTCCTAGCGAATCAGCCCGTCCGTTGCTATTTCCTCTCGTGAGATATTGGGGTTATCGAATCAGCCCGTCCGTTGCCAATCCTTCTCGTGAGTTATTGGGCTAGAAGACCACCGGGTACGTGGTGCGGAACTGATCGACGTTCGCGATGACTTCCTCGGTCGGCTCGGACGCGGCCTTGCCCTCGGCGTCATAGTAGATCGAGATCGAGGCGCGGCTGGCCGGGGCGAACGCGGTTTCGAACGCTGACGCCACTTCACCCGCGGTCAGGCTCTCCAGCTCGGCGATCACGCGATCGTCGTGTTCGAAGTCCCCGTCGAAACGCACCGCTTCGAGGTCGAGCGTTCCCATCCGTTCGTTGATATCGGTGTCCACCTGCCTCAAGTCCTCGACGATCGAGGCCTTGAGCCCGGCGAACTCGTCTTCGGGAATCTCGCGCAGACTCGGAACGGTTTCCGCGAGCCAGGTCGTGGCCCGGGCGGCGAGCTCGGTCGCGCTGTAGTCGCCGGACTGGATCACGAACCACATGCCGGGGATCTCTCCCTGGACGTTGGCGAAGCTCCACACGATGTAGCCCAGCTGCTGACGCGAACGCATCTCGGTGTAGAAGCCCGATTCGAGGGCGGCGGCACCGACTCGGAGGATCGCTTCACGCCGGTAGTCGCGCGGCCCGAACTGGACCGAGGTGCCCCAGCAACTGTTGTCCGACTTGGTCGAGAAAACGTAGGCCATGGGATGACCGGCGGGCAGTTGGAGGACCGGGCGCTTGGGGCGGCGATCTTCGGGGAGGGTCTTTCCGGAGGCTTCTTGGAAGGCCTTGGAAAGACTGGCGGCCAAGGTCTGGCCGTCGAGGTTGCCGTAGGCGACGCCTTCGACGGCCGACTCCCGGAGAACCTCCTTGGCGAACTTCTTCACGTCGTCGAGCGTGACCGACGCGATCATGTCCTGATACTCGCGCCGGTGGATCGAGTCCGGATTCATGAGGAAGTTGTACTCGTAGAACAGCTGCTGGTAGGCCTGCCCGAACTCCGCGTTCGCGACCTCACGGCGTAGATCATCCTTGATGGCCGCGAAGGTCCGATCGTCGATCGTGACGTCCCGGAGTCGGGTGGCCAGCTCTTCCAGCAGCTCGGGCACGCGTTGGGAATAGCCGCCGACCGAGAGCTGGATTCCCCGCAGATCCGGGGCGACGCTGGCGCCGAGTCCCGCGAGGAGCGCCGGGTAGCGCCACTCGTTGAGGCCTTCGTCGATGGCGCGCGCGTAGAGGATCGAGAGCAGCCGCTGGCGCGGGCTGCTCTTCGGCAGGTCCGTCAGCAACAGGAGAGAGACCTGGGCCTTCGGCAGGTGGAAGGTCTTGTCCTGCTCGAACCAGTAGGTGCCGCGTTGATCGTCGATCAGCTTGTACGGCTCCGTGTGGGTGTCGTTCTCGAGCAGCGAGAGATTGTCGGGCAGGAACGGGTTGGGCTCGGGGTACTTGAACGCACCGGTCGCCTTCGCCTTCTTCCAGCGCTCGATCTTCTCGGCCGGAATCTTGGTCGCCTGGTACTCCGCGCCGTAGAAGGGCTCGACTTCGGAGGTCTCGACATCGGGCGCCGAGAGCGTGACCTGCATCAGCTCGGGCCGGATCTTGTCGAGATAAGCCTTGAAGAGGTTCGGGTCATACTTGAAGAAGAGCCGGCTGTCCTTGAGGATCTCCGCCGGCGGATAGTCCTGCATGAGGGATGCGTAGGTCGACGCGGTCCACATGCCCTCCTCGTGGTCCCGATAGACATAGCCGATGTCGGACATCGTCTTTTCTTCGTCGTAGTAGTACTCGGGCAATCCCGACTTCCGGAGCATGTCGATGTAGGAGAAGAAGAGGTCGATGACCTCGTCGACGTGTGCGCGCCCGTTCTCGGTCAAAGTGATCCGGTAGGAGAGTTGGGTCGTGAAGCTGCTGGTGTTGGATCCGGCGCCGAGACCGGTGGCGAGGTCGCGCTTCTTGAGCTCGGAGAGCAGCGAGCCCTTCCCCTCGTGGCCGATCAGCGACCCGAGCAGAAGATCGGGCTTCTCCTGCCAGTGCGACTCGACGCTGGGAGAGGCGAACTGCAGCTCGAGCGTACGCGCTTCGGTGACGGGCTTGATCTGCACCAGGCGCGGGATGTCGTTGGGATTCCAGACGTCGGTGGGATAGGTCAGATCGCCGCGGTTGCGGTTGGGGATCGCAGCGAACCGGTCCTTGACCCATCCCTCCATCGTATCCAGATCCTGCGGGCCCATGACACAGAGACGCATCACGTTCGCCGAGTAGTACTTTTGGTAGAAGCCGATGATCTCTTCCCGGGTGGCGTCAGCCAGAGTCTCGAGCGTTCCCGTCGAGAACTTCCGCTGCGGATGCCCTTCGCGATAGAGATCCTGCTGGATCTGCCGGAAGCGCCAGAAGTCGTTCTGCACGTTCTTTTGATGCTCCGAGTTGACCGCGTTGCGCTCGCGATCGACGAACTCGGGATCGAAGAGTGGAGCCACGAAGAACTGCGCGAACCGATCGAGGGCCCCTTCGAAGGCATCCGGGTTCACTTCCAACTGATAGTTGGTGTTCTCGTCCGCAGTGTAGGCATTGGACGATCCGTTGTTCGCGGAGAGGTACGCGCTGTACTCGTCGACATCGGGATACTTCTCGGTTCCCAGGAAGAGGAGATGCTCGAGGAAGTGAGCGACACCCTGCTGATTGTCGGGATCTTCCAAGGACCCGACCGCGACATCGAGTGCGGCCGCCGACTTCTGCATGCTCGGATCGGAGACCAGGAGGACTTGGAGCTGATTGTCGAGAGTGAACGCTCGGATCTGGCTCTCATCTCCCGGACGACGCAGTTCGAGATCGATCACCGAGGGCGCCGCCTGCGTGGCGTTCGGCCAGGCCAGCGCGGCCAGAACCACCGTCACCGCGAGGAACAGGGGCAGGCCTCCCAACGCGCTCGCGGTGGCGCGTCGCGGGCGAGGCGCGAAGCAGGAGTCCGTCGGTCGCGGGCCGCGCTTGCCCGCGTGGGGCCGGGCCGGAGTGGAGTGACTCGCGCGGAGAGCGAGGGGAGTGGTGAGCTGCATCGTTCCTCCAAAAGACAGAGAGCGGGTGAGATCGAGCCAGCAGGGATCCATGCCCTGAGACGTGCGTTCCGGCGCGGAGAGTTGCACGGACAGACTAACGACGTGCCGGACGCAACTCGCGTTCATCGCGGAGTTTCCGAGACCGCCGGGTCCGCGTCCAGTCCGTTGATTCCCGCGTCGGCCCCCGTCGGTCCCA
>JAGQHR010000547.1 GCA_020431745.1 Candidatus Eiseniibacteriota bacterium | reverse complement strand
CTCCGTCGACCGCGATCGAGCCCTTTTCCACGACGTACGGAGCGAGCGTCGCGGGCAGAGAGATCTCGTAGGCCCGATCCTGACCGTGGCGCTCAATCTGCTCGATTCGCCCGGTCGCGTCAACGTGTCCCTGAACCCAGTGGCCACCCAGGCGATCCCCCACCCGCAGCGGGCGCTCCAGGTTGACCGCCGATCCCGGAGCGAGCTCCCCGAAATTCGTCCGGGCGAGCGTCTCGGGAATCGCGATCATCTCGAACCAGCGCCCGTCCTCGGCCGCCTTCCCGGTCGAGACCACGGTCTGGCAGACCCCGCTGACCGCGACCGAGCCTCCGACCTCGAGATCCGACGCGGCATGGGGCGCCTGTACGCGCAGCCGGATCCCCGCCTCGACCGGCTCGATCGAGACCACCCGGCCCATCTCTTCAACCAATCCGGTGAACATCGTCTGCCATCCTATCCAGGACGCCGGGGCGGCGCAGCCTCCAGCAGCCCTCCTCTCCGATCCGGTCGAGGGCGACGGACTCCCAGTGCGGGGCCCGCGCCAGGGGGCTCTGGAAGCTCCCTGTCCAACCGAAGCGGCCTCCCAGGACCTTGGGAGCCATGTAGAGCGTCAGCGCGTCCACCAGGTCCGCCTCCAGCCACGCCTGGGCCAGGGTCGGCCCGGCCTCGACCAGGAGATGGTGGAGCCCCTCCCGGGCGGCTCGCCGCGCCAACGCGGGGAGCGAGACGTGCCCCCCTCGGGCCGGCAGGAGCCACGGCTCCCAGCCGCGCTCGCGGAAGCGTTCCAGGCGTCCTCCGGGGACACCGCGCACGGTCGCGAGGATCAGCCGGGGCCGGCGGAGCCAGCGACCGTCGGAACGCCGGACGAAATTGCCGCTCACAGTTGGCGTATCACGCCGCCCGATGGGTCGGCCCTCAGAACCGGGACGTCGCCCTCCGGAATCCGCGTGCCACGCTTGCCAGACCCGGGCTTCCGGGGAGATCCGAAGCCGCGAATCTATCACGATCCGAGTGGTCGTGGAGCCAGGCGTATCCCGCCCGGTTAGCTCCGGATCGTCGGCCCGCAGCGTGCCGGCTCCGATCACCAGGGCATCTGCGCGCGCCCGGTCCCGATGCACGATGCGGCGGGCCTCCGGTCCGGTAATCCAGCGGGATCGACCTCCCGAATCGGCGACGCGTCCGTCCAGCGTGATCGCCTCCTTCAGCTCGATCCAGGCCCGCTCGTAGAGATGACGCTGAAAGTAGGGAAGATTGAGCGCGAGCGCCTCCCGAGCCCCCGGCCCGATCTCGACCTCGATGCCCGCCTTCCGGAGCCTCGCCACGCCGCGACCGCGGACGGACGGGTTGGGATCGAGCGTCGCCACCACGACCCGGCGCACCCCCGCCTCGATCAGGAGGTCCGCGCAGGGTCCGGTCTTGCCATGATGAGAGCACGGCTCGAGGGTGAGATGGACCGTGCCGCCCGCCGCTTCCGAACCGATCGCGTCGAGGAGCATCCGCTCGGCATGGGGGCCACCGAAGCGACGGTGTGCTGCGCTCTTGGCCGGGTGCTCGAGGGCCGCTCCGACCAGAGGGTTCGGCGAGACGTGGCCGAGCCCCTTCCCCGCTGCCCGCAGCGCCGACCGCATGGCGCGGGGAAGCTCGGACGCCCCGGCTCTACTCGATCTCTTCGTAGCGCGCATCGACCACCAGAGCGGGGTCGTACGGTTTGGACGCGGGCTCCCGATCGACCGAACGCGGACGTCGACCCGAGACCGGGGGCGGCACCGTACGTTTGCGAACGACCTTCGTTCCGAAGAGCGCGAGGATCGTCGCCGCGAGCGCAGCCCCCAGCAGGAGGATGCTCCCTCGGACGAACCGGAACAGCAGCACCGCGAGCAGCAGGACGATCGGCGTGCGCAGGCGAGTCATCGTGTTTCCCCCTCCACGGTGTCGAGGAACTCTTCGATGCATACCTGCGACGCGGGAAGATCTTCGCGATCGACCAACAGCCAACCCCAAACTGGCCGCGTATGGATCAGGCCCTGATACCCGGGCAGCTCCAGGGAACGGATCCAGGAGGGAATGTCATGCCGCGCCAGCTCGGCCTGGAGCGTGAGAGCCTGGAGCTCGTCGACACATTCCCAGGCCCGCGTCCACTCGGTAGGACGGACCGCGGTGTCGTCCTCTTCCGGCTCTGAGCATTGCGGGCAGACGGACCCGGGCTCCAGGAAGAGCAAACCGCAGGTTTCGCAGCGATGGGGACCCGCCATGAGAGAACATCCTCGCACCGAGAGGACCGCACCGTCACGTCCTCTCGATCGAGTGTGCCAGAGGAGGTTGGTGCGGGACTAGCGTGGACTTCTCGGCGGGTTCGTTGCGAGGGCCGGTAGCCACCGAGGACGCGCGAGGAGAAGGGTGCGGGAGTGAGATCCTACGGATCCCAGGGATGGTCCTCGCCCACCACGTTACAGGTCACGTCGACCACGACGGAGCTCTCGAACGTGATCGTGTAGTCGTCCTGGTCCACGACGTCGCTCAGTGGACATTCGCAGAGAGCCGAGGGAGCACGTCCGGCGGTATAGAGATCGTTGACGTTGACGTCGCCGTCGGTGATCCCGAAGTCCGCGGCGTAGAGGGAGGCATGCGCCACCAGGTTGCGTTGGTTCGAGATGCAGCTCGCGCGGCGCGTTCGATCCGTCATGGACAGATAGTTGGGTACGGCGATCGCGGCCAGAATCCCGATGATCACGACCACGATCATGAGCTCGATGAGGGTGAAGCCCGAGTCGGGCCTGCGAACCCGGATTGCCCGTTTGCGGTCTCGCGACATCGGCGCTCCTTCTCCTTCACCCCCTGAAGTCCCATTTCTTCCAGAAACGGACGTGCCAAGCCCCTCGCAGGCGTAACTTGTTGTCTAGGTGCGCCTTTCACCTGAGGCTGGGTGCACCGGGGTCGTGCGGGATGCGAGGTGGGACGGCGAAGCGCAACGAGGTAGGCAAAATGCACGGAGGCCAGTTCCGCGCCGGGAACTGGCCTCGCGTCGGTTCACAAGGAGATGTGATGTGGGCTCAGGCCCACGTCAAGCTACTGAACGACAGAGAACTCGATGCGCCGGTTGCGAGCGCGTCCGACCTCGGTATCGTTCGTATCGATCGGATGAGCCTCGCCCTGCCCCTCGGTCACGAACCGATCCGCAGAGATGCCCTTCTTCACGAGATAGTTCCGCACGGTCTCCGCGCGACGCACGGAGAGCGACTGGTTGGCCGTATCGGAACCGATGTTGTCCGTGTGACCCGTGATCTTCAGCTTCAGATCCGGGCGCTCCTTCATGATCCGCGCCACTTCCTCCAGCACCGGGATGGGATCCGCGCCGCTGATCTCGGCCGTGCCGAACTTGAAGTTGATGTACGCCAGCGTCGGAATCATGTTCGGAGCGGTGT
>JAGQHR010000054.1 GCA_020431745.1 Candidatus Eiseniibacteriota bacterium | reverse complement strand
AGTGCCGACGAGAATCCGGATCTGTTCTGGGCCCTGCGCGGAGGCGGCGGGAACTTCGGCATCGTCACCTCGATCGACTACCGGCTCTTTCCCGTAGGACCGGAGATCTTCGGCGGAGCGATCGCGTGGGCGGCCGACGCGGCGCCCGAGGTCCTCGGTCTCTACCGCGAGCTGGTGGAGACGGCGCCGCCCGAGACGACGATCGTGGCGGCCCTCCGTCCCGCGCCACCCGCGCCGTGGCTCGATCCCGCGATCCATCGCAAGCCTATGGTCGCGCTGTTCGTCTGCCACACCGGATCGATGGGCAGCGTCGAGCCTCTCGTCGCGCGAATCCGGTCGATCGGGAGGCCGGTCGGCGACATCCTCCAGCCGCGCAGCTACGTGTCGCAGCAGGCGCTGCTCGATGCCACCCAGCCCAGCGGGCGCCGGTACTACTGGAAGTCCGAGTATCTGGGCGGCCTCGCTGACGGATTCCTCTCCCGGTCGATCGCCGGGACCCGCGAGTTCGCGTCTCCGCAATCCGCCCTGCTCATCTTTCCGCTGCAGGGTCGACTCAACGAGCTACCGGGCGACGACGGCGCGGTGGGGAATCGGGACGCCCATTTTGTCGTCAACATCGCAGGATCTTGGGAGATGCCCGCCGACGATGCGCGCAACATCGACTGGACTCGCGGTCTCTGGGAGAACCTCCGGGAGTTTTCGACCGGAGGGACCTACGTCAACTTTCTCACGGAGGACGAACCGGTCAGTCGCCTTCGCAGCGCCTACGGCTCCAACTACGAACGCCTTGCCGAGTCCAAGAGGAAATGGGATCCGGAGAACGTGTTCCGTACGAACAAGAACATCGCTCCCGGCGAATGAGCCGATCGCGGATTCGCCGCCGCGGGGCGTCACGCACTCGGTGGACGTCCCCCGGCCGTAGCTCGGGGCGACTGGTTGCCTCCGACTCGGTCCCGGCGAGCGCGAGAGAGGTGTTGGCGTCGGCGGTGTTCGCACGGCCGGATGGATCGTTCCCGAACCGGAAGTAGAACGCGGACGTGCCCGCCGCAGGACGGTACGGCGGGCACGCGCGGTCGATCCCCGGCGGGATCGCGGGACATCGATCAATAGGTCGTGTAGAGAGCCAGGATCGCGCTCACCACGGAGTCCTCGATCGTCTTGCCCTCGGCGTCGACGGTCAGAGGCGTATCGGAGTTGAAGATCTCGACCCCGACCTTGATGTTGGCGTTCTGACCCGAGAGGTAGCGCGTGAGCCCGGCGCGGATGGTGTTGAAGTTCCCCACGTTGCCGTCGGCATCGCTCGAGAACATCTCGTACATCAGCCAGGGCTGCCACACCTTCTGGACGAGCAGGCCGCCCTGCGCGTAGATCCCGGTGCCCTCGGCGCTCTTCTTCTTGCCGCCGAGATCGAGGACGCCCGCGCCGACCTCCACGGTCAGGGTGTGCTCACCCAGCGGGTACTCGGCGAATCCGTCGACCGAGAAGTACGTGTAGTCGAAGCCGACCTGCTGCGGATCGGTCTCGGTTCCCTTCGTGACCGCGCCGACTTCGGACTGCAGGTCCACCGACGCTCCGATCCCGACGGTCTTCTTCTTGCCGAGGTAGCAGGCGCTGTTGTAGTAGCCGCTCTCGTTGTCGAAGAAGTTGATCTGACCCCGCGCGGTGAAGCGCTCGTTGTCACTTCCCAGGCCCGCCTGCACGCCGTTGTAGGTTCCGGCGTAGTACTTGAACGAAGCCTTCTCGTTGATCGGTCCGGCGCCGAAGACGGTGATTCCGAGGTCCCGGACGTCGACGCTGCCGCGCAGCCCGGAGTCGGACGGGCCGAAGGTGTTGTTGGTGAAGGCGTAGGTGCTTCGGCCGCCCCAGGTCAGGCTCTTGTAGGTGGTGCCGGGGCGATCGATGGCGAGGAGCGCACCCGAGCTCGTGATGTTCTGGCGATTCGCCGGGACCATGTTTTCGCCGAAGTAGAGCTGGAACCACGGGTTGGCCTTGAAGAGGACGTACGCGTCGATGACTCGGGCGTCGTATCCCGTGCCCGCGATGCCGGTCACATCCGTCTGCAGGAACGCCGAGACCTGTTCGTTGACGACGCCGTTGAGACGCAGCCGACCACGCCGGATGCGATGATTCACGGTCGTATCCCACTTGCCGTCGCCGTCGGTGTCGGCCTGGGTGAGCAGGGTCCAGTGTTGGACGCGGAAGCCGAGATCGATCGAGGCCCCGTCCTTGATCTCCAGCTTGGCTCCGGCCATGGATGCGGTAGCCATCCATCCCACCAGTGCCAACCCCCCCAACAAGCTCGAGAATCTCCGCATCGGAAAGCCTCCCTTTCTGTTCCTTTCAGTTCTCCAGTGTCAGCCCCTGGTGGCCCTCGGGCACCTGGACCGAAAGCACCGGTACGTGGCTGTTGCGAATCACCTTCTCCGCCGTGCTGCCGACCAACCGTTCGATCAGCGAATGCGTCGCGCTGGCGCCGATTACGACGAGGTCGGCGCCGGTCGTCTCGATGTGCTGCACGATCTGTTCGGCGGGGTCACCCTCCGCGAGCAGGATGTCGCAGACCACCTCATGCCAGTCCTCGTGGATCAGCTCGCGCCGGCAAAACTCTTGGATCCGTTTGGGCAGGCGATCCTTCGCGTCCTGCTCCTCGTGGTCGACGATCCGGCGGATGGAGTCCTGGCCGGAATATCCCTCGACGAAAGCGCGCTGCTCCCGGCTGAGGGTTTGCACGACGTGGAGCACGACGATCTGCGCGCCGAACTTCCGGGCCATGGCGTACGCGTAGCGAAAGACGTACGAGGTATTGGGACCGAGCTGGGTGCAGTAGAGGATCTTCTTGATCGTGGGCAACATGAGCGCGTTCCTTGCGAGCGGCGACTACGCGTGGGCGAGCGCCGCCATCTCCTTTTGGTTGTGGGACCTTTGCAGCAGATAGACGAGCGCCACCACGATGAGGCCCGCACCGTCCGTGATGAATCCAGGCCAATAGAGCAGGAACGTCCCGATCGCGAGCAGCAGCCACTCCAGGAGATTGGTCCGGCGGATGAAATAGAGCATCGTGAGCGCCGAGAAGGCGATCGTGCCCAGCACTGCGGAGAACATCGACGAGAAGATCCGGAAGGGTTTGGCATGGACCTGCGCGATGGGCGTCCCTTCCTCCAGATAGGCTCCGTCCTCCACGAGCAGCTTGTCGATGATGCCGTCGCGCTGCGCCCCGATATCGCGGACGTTCTCGCCGTCCAGCACCCGCACGATCGGTGTGCCCTTTTCGATCCGCGTTCCCGGTTGGACGAGGATCTCCGTGACCATGCCGCCCATCACCTGGTCTTCCATCGCGGGCGCGCTCAGCGCCTTTCCCTCGAAAAGGATCGACGGCGTGAACGCGAAGAGGATGGGCATGACGTAGAGGAGCTTCGCGAACTTGAACGAGGTCCATCCCGTCTTCCAGGGATCGGACCCGGCGATGGCCGCTCCGGCGTAGGCGGCGACGCAGACCGGGGGTGTGATGTTCGAGTCCTGGCTGAACCAGTAGACGATCATGTGGGCCGCGATGAGGACGACGCCCAGGTCGGTCAAAGGAGGAACTGCGAGGACGGCGGTGATCAGATAGGCCGCCGTTACCGGCACGCCCATGCCGAGAACCAAGGACGCCAGCCCGACGAGGAGCAGGGCGGCCAGGAGATTGCCTCCGGCGAGCGAGATGATGATGTCGGAGAACTTGAGGCCGATTCCCGTAAGGGAGATCGTTCCTACGATCACTCCGATGACGCCGAGGGTCGCTCCGATGATCAGCGTGTTGCGCGCGCCGATCAGAATGGCGTCCCAGATCTCGCGCGGGCCCATCCGGGTCTCGCGCCGGAACCAGGAGATGCCGACGCAGGAGAGAGTGGCCCAGAACGCCGAGTAACCGGGCGAGTGTCCCATGATCATGAGGACGGTGATGATCACCAACGGCAGCGAAAAGTACCACTCCCGCTTCAGCACTACCGTCCAATGCGGCAGGTCCTCTCCCGCGGTGCCCTCGATCTTGTGCTTCTTCGCCTCGAAGTGGATCATGCAGAAGACCGAGAAGAAGTAGAGCAGGGCGGGGAAGATCGCGATCGCCATGATGTGCGCGTAGGGCGTTTCCGTGAGCTCGGCCATGAGGAAGCCGCCCGCCCCCATGATCGGCGGCATGAACATCCCGCCGATGGAGGCGGCCGGCTCGATCGCGCCGGCAACATGGGGCTTGAAACCGGCGCGCTTCATCAGCGGAATCGTGAACGCCCCGGTGGAGACGGTGTTGGCGATCGCGCTGCCCGAGACCGAGCCGAAGAGTGCGGAGGCGATGACCGCGACCTTGGCCGGTCCGCCGGTCGAACGACCCGCCAGCGCCATCGGCAGGTCGATGAAGAAGCGCCCGGCCCCGGACTTTTGCAGGAACGCCCCGAAGAAGATGAAGAGGATGACGTAGGTCGCGAGAACGTTCGCCATCACTCCGAACACGCCGTTGGTGGTCAGGAAGAGCGACGTGCAGAGCCGCTCGACCCCGAAGCCGCGGTGGGCGATCACCTCCGGCATGTAGGGGCCGAAGTAGGCGTAGCCGAGCAGCGCGGCGCCGATCAGGCTCATCGCCCAACCCAGGACGCGGCGGCACACCTCGATCGAAAGGATGATCCCGACGACGCTGATCAAGGCGTCGACGTGAGTTTCGGCGCCGGCTCGGTAGTTGAGATCCTCGAACTGGAAGATCCAATACAGCACACACGTGCCGGCGATGGCGGCGAACAGGATGTCGGAGAGCACGGGGTTGCGCGGCCAACGTCGTTCCAGTTTGCGATCCGCCCAGAAGATCCCCGATCCCAGAACGATCGCCCCCAGGAACACGGGCCAGATGCGTGCCAGGGCCACGAATCCCGCGATCCAGCCCTGGGCGTTCTTGACCGAGCCTGCGTGGGTGAGCCAGGCATGGAAGGCGCCGAACTCGGGGAAGAAGAAGAGGGCTGCGCCGGCCGAGAGGAGGAAGCCGAGGAGGCCCGCGAGGAGGTAGCGAATCCATCCCGTTCCCGCGCCGTAGACGAGAAAGACCAGGAGGTAGGTGATGAAGACGTAGACGCCACGGTGGAATTGGGTCGCGACGGAGGTCACGCCGGCCGTGTAGAAGTAGAACACGACCATGGATGCCCCCAAGAGGGCGATCACCCAGTGCCAGAATCCCTTCGGCGAGCGGCCGGACTTGGCGTCCTTCTCGATGAGCTCCTGGAGCTTCTGATCATCCGTCGAGGCATGATCGGACGTTGCCGTGCGATCGACCACCGATCCCTCCGTGGGTGGCTTGCGTGTCGAGTCGTGTGCGCGGACGTGGCGTGACGAAGGCTGGCGAGCTCCGTCACGCCGTCCCTTGCGTCTAGCGTGTCGTTTGCATCTCCGTGAAGGTGAGGCCGTGTTCCTTCCAGAAGGCCTCGGCACCCGGGTGGATCGGGGTCACGATGCCGTCGAGCGCGCTCTCGATCGACATCGACTTGGCGGTGCTCTTCACCTTCACCATGTAGGCGAGTCCATCCGCCGAGTAGATGTCGGCGAGGGCCGCCTGCACGACCTCGGGCTTGACGTGGGCTCCGGCCACCCAGAGGGCGGAGTCCTGGAAGGAGAGCACGTCCTGATCGACGCTCCGATACGTTCCGGCCGGGATCGTGACCTTGGTATAGAAGGGATACTCGGTGAAGAAGCCCGCCTTTTCGGCGGCCTCGACCACGCTGAGGAGCTTGATCTTGTTGCTGGCGGCCGCCTGGATCACCGACGAATTGGGGAATCCGGCGAAGACCCAGAACGCGTCGATCAGGCCGTCGCCGAGGGCCTCGGCGGCCTTGCTGTACCCGAGGAACTCGACCTTCATGTCATCCCAGACGCCGAGAGTGGTGAAGCAGCGTTGGGCGGCGGAGGCGGCTCCCGATCCAGCGCCTCCGACGGCGACGCGCTTCCCTTTGAGATCGGCGATGCTGTTGATTCCCCCGTCGGCGAGCACGACGAGGTGCGCCGGCGCGCCATAGAGGTAGGCCAGCGCCCACACGTTCTCGTACTTGTTTTCGTCCTTGGTGAGCTTGCCGTTGCGGCCCAGGTAGACATCTCCGGAATAGACGATGCCGAAGTCGGCCTCTCCGGAGTTGACGCGACGCAGGTTCTCCAGCGATCCGGCGGAGGCCATGTTCGAGACCTCGACGTCGGAGAGCTGCTTCGAGAGCCGTGTGGAGATGCCGTTGGAGAAGTATTGGAAGGTCCCGCCCTCCGGTCCTCCCGAGAACGCGAGCCGGTCCTTGGCGGAGGCGCCTCCCGGAAGCAGCAGAAGAACGCCGATGACGGCCGCAGCAAGGACGATAGCGAGATTCTTGGGGGATCTCTGCATGAGAGTCTCCTTTCGAGGTCTGGTCCGGTACAGCACGCGCTACTTCGTTCGATCGCGGGACCGTCCCACGGGAGACGGAGCCGCCCTCGTCAGCTCGTTTGCACAGCGACTGCGCTCGTAGTCCGGTCGGGAGCGTCCCACTGGGGCTGGAGTCCCCGACCCATGCATCGTTGCGGCGGCTGCAGCGACGAAACGCTGTGTTTCAAAGGTTGTGACATTTTGTTAGGGATCGACGAGGACTCAAATCAGAAGAATCCCGTACGCGCATAGTCGAGAGCCGTGCGGCCAGCGCAGCCGGCGCACGCGGTGTCGAAGCCATGGACGGCCGCGAAGGGCGCTCGGGCGCGCGCGTGATCCCGCGCCGTTCGGCTAGAATCCGCGCGGCCCCGCGAGGATGCGGGCCGGCAGCATCAGGATCGCTTTGAGCAACGCGAAGACGGCGTTCACGGTGATCCCGATGAGCCGGAAGGGAAGCAATACGAGCCACACGAACGGAAAGAAGAACAGCGCGGCCAGGGCGAGCGGCCAGCATAGAACGAGCAGAATCAGCCACAGCAGGAACCGCATCAGGATCTCCTCCTCGGAAACGCCGAACCCTCAGCGCACGTTCAGTACCGATCAGCGCAGCCGCGTATTCGGAGCGTAGGCCCATTCGGATCCTGCATTTCCTTTGCGAGCGGCGACCGGGTCGTCGTCGGCATACACGGTCACGCCGTGCTCCTCCAGCCCAGCGCCCGCCTCCCTACGGCCACGCCGTGGAATCCTCGCGGCGATGGCGAAGTGTTGACGCGGCGTTCCCCATCATCGAAGCAGCAGGACCTGGGTCCGGCCACTTTCGCCGTCCGCGTTGCGCCACTGCACCCAGTAGGCGCCGGCCGGGACCCGCTCTCCCGAATCCGTGGTCCCGTTCCAGTCCAGCGATCCCCGATCGCGTGTGTCCACCCGGAGGGTTCGGATGCGGCGGCCGCGTGCGTCGAAGACGGCAGCTTCCACGAGTCCTGAACCCGTGGCGGAGCCGACGGTCCACGTCAACGTGACCCGATCGCGGAACGGATTGGGCGACGCGACCACGGGGGCACCGGCCGATTCCTCCACCCCGACGGAAGCGGGGGCGGCGAAGTACCAGCGCGTCGCCGTATCGTTGTGGATCCAATCGAGCAGCATGTTCGCGACCTTCAGCGAGCCGGACGTCGAAGGATGGGTGCCGTCGTCCAGGTAGTCGATGCACTCCCAGATCAGGCCGTCGCTGCGAGGCTGCAGCCCGTCGGCCCACAGATACGCCGCCCAGGACAACCATGGGGCTTCGACCGGACCGCGCTCGGGATCGTAGTTGAGCGCGGGATCGCCCTCGATCTGATCTTCGATGAGCCAGCGCACGGAGAAGCAGGACTCGTAGGCGTACGGCTCCGGGTTGAGTCCGGTGGACGCATACCCCGCGTAGATGCGACTCGACAGGAAGCAGAGTCGACCGTTGGGGAACTTGTCGCGGAGGATCTGGACGATGATGGCGAGCTGGTCGCTGAGGATCTGCGCGTGCTCCGGGAAGGGTTCGGTCGGGCCCGGGTTCGCTTCCTTCAGCCAAAAGACCTGCACCTGCTGTGGGGTGAGGCCGGCCGTCGCCACCTGTTGGTCGACGTAGTCCCAATAGGGAGACTCCGGATCGATGATGCGCTCGGCGACCTGACCGCCGGCAGCTCCCTGGATCAGAATCAGCTGCGGGCTCTTCAGCGGATCGTGATGCGTTTCCTCGAGAAAGCGAATTGATTCGGATTGGGTGTTCGACATCCCGATGGTGACGAATCCGATCTTGCCCGCGACAGGGTCCGGATTCCCGGCCGAATCGCGCGGAACGACCTGGGCGGCCTGTTCCCGGCCCGCTTCCTCGTGCGAGGCGGGACGCACGTTGGTCTCGCCCGGATAGAGGCCGCCCGAATAGCCCTGGTATTCACCGCCGATCAGGTCGACGAGCGGAGTGAATCCGACGGTGGTGCCGTCGCAGTCGGAGGCGTCGCTCCGGCTCGCCGACACCAAAGCGGCGATCAGGAACGTTGCCAACAACAAAGTGGTCGTCGATGCGCAGATGAGGAACCGTTTGGTTCGCAGAGTGGGCAACATCCGAACCTCCGGAGAGTGTGCGCTCGGAGCCGCACCGGCCTGGTTGAGATCGCCGGACCGCACGTCACGCACGAAGAGGGAACGGCGTGAGGCGTCCCGCGCCCGCATGGGGGCCGGGACGCGACGATTCTATTCCGGAATCGCTCGCGAAGCGAGATCCTTCGGGCACCGGGGAGAATCTCCCGATCGGGAACGCCGGGCTTCGAGGTCTCCCCGAGCGCCAGCAACGTGCCGACCGCCACCAACGGGCCGACCGACAGCAACGGGCCGAGGGCCGCCAACGGGCCGACCGCCCCAACGGTTGCCGAAAGCGCGCGGAAGGTGCGGTCGGTCGGCGCCCTGCTAACCCCGCGGTCGGCTCTGCTCGGGTGCGATGGGACCCGTCTCGAGGAAGGGGGCGGCGTCGAGGTCCGAGGCTTCGAGGAGCTGGACCAAACGCTCCAAGGAGAGTGCGATCGCGGTGCGCTCCAGCCCGGTGATCTCTTCCAGCCCCCGCGAAAGCTTTTCCTGCAACGGGGACGGGACGGCGCTCAGGAGCTCCCGACCCGATTCGGTGAGCCGGGACCAGATCACCCGGCGGTCCTGAGAGTCCCTTTCGCGCTGGATCCAGCCCTTCGATTCGAGTCGGTCGACGATCCCGACGACCGTGCTCGCGCTGAGATGCAGAGCGTTCGCCAATCCACCGGTCGTTTCCCGATGGCGACGGTCCAGCTCGACCAAACATCGCAGTTGCGGACCGGTGATCTCGTACTTCCCGTTCAGCCGCTTCGACTCGAGGTCGACCGCCCGGATGATCCGCCGAATCGCGCGGAGGATCCGGATCTCCAGCGGCTCGCCGGACTCCCCATCGGACGAAGCAGTACCTGCGGCGAGCTTGTCATCTGCAGCGAGCCCATCACCCCGGGAAGATTGATTGGTGTTCAAATGAGTGCCCTCGCAGTGATCGCGCAAAGTCCCGCGCCGGACGGAGCGATGGGGCTCCGAATACCGATAATATGCCACACACTGGGGCACTGGCGACGCCTTGGCGACGGTTCTGACCGAGCGGGGATTCAGGGTGCGCCCGGATACGTCCCGAGCCGATAGTTTGACTAGAAACTATTCTCAGGCTACTTTTCGCAACAGGAACTGCCCCCGCCGATCCGCCAGGTCCAGGGCCAAGGAGGCCCTCATACCGATCGTTCGATCGTGTTTCGGCTCGGCATCCCAAGAATCGAGGAAAGGAGGAGTCGTGAGCTCCACCCCATCCGAAGCCGGCCCGAAGACCGATCGTGCCCGGGATTTGTCCCTGGTCGTCTGCCGGCAGGAAAGAGATCTGCCGGACGGCGTCACGCGTGATGCTCTGGTTCGATTCTTTCACGAAACGATGAAGCCGTACCAGGACGAGCCCACGGACGTCTCGCGCGCGCTCGACTACGCATTCTCGGGACGAGTCGAAGATGGCGGGTACCTCGTTCTCGCCGTCCGCTCCGGCGAGATCCAGTCCGGCCTGCTGATGCTCAACACGCAGATGGGGGGCTACGTGCCCCAGAACCTCCTGCTCTTCGTCGCGACGAGACCGGAGCTGCGCGGCCAAGGAATCGGGAAGATGGTCTGCGAACGAGCGATCGAGGAATGCCAGGGGGACGTCAAGCTCCACGTCGAGTACGACAACCCGGCCAAACATCTCTACGAGCGGTTGGGGTTCCGGACGAAGTACGCGGAGATGAGGCTGTCCCGATGAACCGCGTGACCATCGATCTCGCCGCGCTGCAGGACAACATACTCACCATCGATCAGTGGATGGAGCGGCACGGCGCGACCTGGACCTTCGTGAGCAAGGCGCTGTGCGGCCACGAAGAGACGCTCCGCGCGATGAGCTCGTTCGGAATGGGCTCGGTTGCGGATTCCCGGCTGGAGAACCTCCAGATCATTTCGAAGGCGATGCCGAACTTGAAGCGTTGGTATCTGCGACCGCCTCAGATCTCGAACATCGCCGAGGTGATCGCGCTCTCGGACGTCAGCCTCAACACGGAGCGCGCGATCATTCGGGCCCTGGAAGAGGAGGCTGCGCGACAGGGCAAACATCACCAGGTCGTCGTCATGATCGAGCTCGGAGACCTGCGTGAGGGGATCCTTCCCGGCGGACTCGTCGGTTTCTACGAAGAGATCCTCCGTCTCGAGCATGTCGAAGTGATTGGGATCGGGGCCAACCTCGGATGCATCTCCGGAACCGTGCCGTACGTCGATCAGTTCACGCAGCTCTCGCTCTATCGGGAGCTCCTGGAGCTGAAGTTCGGGAAGAAGCTGCCCGTGATCAGCGCCGGGTCCTCTGCGGTGCTGCCGCTCATGCTGGAACGGGATCTGCCGCGCGCGATCAACCATTTTCGGATCGGGGAAGCGCTCTTTCTCGGGACCGACCTCATTCACGGAGGCACGCTGGCGGGGCTGCGCTCCGATGCGGTGCAGCTCGATGCGGAGATCGTCGAGATCAAGCAG